>BBFS01000032.1 GCA_001313365.1 Paenarthrobacter nitroguajacolicus JCM 14115 | reverse complement strand
CTCGCGCGAGGTGGGCGGCCGCCGTCGTTATTGACGCTGTTGCCGTATCAGTTGGCCGGGTAGTTGCGCTCCGGCTCCCTGTGTAGAGCTGCCGCGGACGGCCGATCTTGGTCTGGGGGATCGTTGATCATTTCGCGCCACTGGGCAATCCAGCCCGGGAGGCGTCCAATGGCGAACAATACAGTGAACATCTTCTCCGGGAAGCCCATGGCCTTGTAGATGAGGCCGGTGTAGAAGTCGACGTTCGGGTACAGCTTGCGCTGGATGAAGTAGTCGTCAGCCAGTGCTTTCTCTTCGAGGCGCATGGCAATGTCCAGCAGTTCGTCATTGCCGCCGAGCTTGCCCAGAACTTCGTGTGCCGTTGCCTTGATGATCTTGGCGCGGGGATCGTAGTTCTTGTAGACGCGGTGTCCGAAGCCCATGAGGCGGACGCCGTCTTCCTTGTTCTTGACCTTCTCCATGTAGTCCTCGGGCTTGATGCCGTCGGCCTGGATCTGGCGCAGCATCTTCAGCACGGCCTCGTTGGCGCCACCGTGAGCGGGGCCGAAGAGGGCGTTGATGCCGGCGGACACCGACGCGAAGAGGTTCGCGTTGGACGAGCCCACCAGTCGCACGGTGGACGTGGAACAGTTCTGCTCGTGATCCGCATGCAGGATGAGCAGGAGGTCCAGGGCCTTCACGACCACAGGATCCATTTCATACTGCTCGGCGGGCAGGCCGAAGCTAAGGCGCAGGAAGTTCTCCACCAGGTTCTGGGAGTTATCCGGGTAGAGCATCGGCTGGCCGATGGACTTCTTGTGCGCGTAAGCAGCGATGACCGGCAGCTTTGCCATCAGGCGGATGGTGGAAACTTCCACGTGTTCCGCGTTGAAGGGATCCAGCGAGTCCTGATAGAAGGTGGACAGCGCAGAAACAGCCGAGGAAAGCACCGGCATGGGGTGGGCGTCACGCGGGAACCCACCGAAGAAGCCTTAAGCTCTTCGTGCAGGAGCGTGTGACGGCGGATCTTCTGATCAAACTCTTCCAACTCTGTGGGAGAAGGGAGGTTGCCGTAGATCAGCAGGTAGGAAACTTCGAGGAAGCTCGAGTGCTGCGCGAGCTGCTCAATGGGGGTAACCGCGGTAACGCAGTACGCCTGCGTCGCCGTCGATGTAGGTGATGGCCGAGGTGGTGGCCGCTGTGTTCATGAAGCCGGGGTCATAGGCGACGGCGCCCGTCTGCTTCAGCAGCTTGGAACGTCATAACCTTCGTTTCCTTCTACAACCTTGATGCGCGGCAGTTCGAGTTCGCCGCCGGCATGGCGCAGTGTCGCGCTGGTGGTCTCAGTCATGGAGTCCCCTTCATGAGGCCTCAGGGCCTCTATCGAACGCTTGTCCAACAACCTTCTGGTGTCGCCGCCTTCGGCCCTACTGTTGCAGGGCTCCAACGGCCGAAGTGCTTTCTTAGAGAAGGCCACCATTGATAGTCAGTTAAAAAGCTACCGCCAGTAACCCTACGGAACTAATCCGTATCGTCCGGTTACTGGCGGAATAACGCTATTAGTGGTGCAAGTCACAGCATTGTTATGAGGCCGTGCCAAGCCGCTCTACGGCGGCATCAATTCGTTCGTCGGTGCCGGTGAGCGCCACGCGGATGAAGCCATTGCCGGCATCGCCATAGAAAACGCCCGGGCCAACCACGATGCCGAGTTCCGCGAAGCGCGCCACCGTATCCCACGTGGCTTCGCCGGCCGTGGACCACAGGTACAGGCCGGCCTTGGATTCGTGGATCTTCAGTCCGAAGTTCTCCAGCGCCGGCACGATCCTCTCGCGGCGTCCGCGGTAGAGGTCTTTCTGGGCCAGGACATGGCCGGCATCGCCCAAAGCGACGCGCATGGCTTCTTGCACAGGGTAGGGAACGATCATGCCCGCATGTTTGCGGCTGTTGACCAGATTGGCCATGATCGCCGAATCTCCGGCCACGAATGCGGCACGGTACCCGGCAAGGTTGGACTGCTTGCTGAGCGAGTAGACGCACAGCAAGCCATCGGTGGAACCTCCGGTAACCCGGGGGGGATCCAAGATGCTGGGGGGGACAGCTTCGCCGCCACGCTGGGCATCCCATTCGCCCCCAGCCCAGCTCCGCGTAGCACTCGTCGGAGGCCACTACTGCTCCGAGCTCACGGGCCTGGTGGACGATCCGTTGCAGCGACTCGATGTCACGGACGCTTCCTGTGGGATTGCCCGGCGAGTTGATCCAGATCAACCGGACCTTCGCACGGGCGGCGGGATCGAGTTCATCCAGATCGTCAGCGGCAACTGCCGTGGCGCCTGCCAATGAGGCGCCGATGTCGTAGGTCGGGTAGGCAACTGTGGGACGCACAACGACGTCGCCTGAGCTCAAGCCCAGCAGGAACGGCAACCACGCCACGAGCTCCTTCGAACCCACGGTAGGCATGACGTCCTTGGGGTCCAGCCCCCCCGGGACGCCGCGACGGCTGGCGAACCAGTGCACAACCGCCTCCCGCAAGGCCTCCGTGCCGTGAACCGTGGGATAGCCGTGGGCATCGGCAGCGTTGGCCAGAGCCTCGCGGATCAACCGGGGGTGGGGTCCACCGGAGTTCCGATGGAGAGATTCACTGCGCCACCGGGGTGCTTGGAAGCCGTGGCGACATACGGCGCCATGGCCTCCCAAGGGTAGTCAGGCAGGTTCAGGCCGAAAGCCGGCGCCGCTGAAATCACCGAAACTACCGCCTAGTGGTCTTGGTTCTGCGGGGGCAGCGCGGAGATGAACGGGTGGTCCTTACCTGTGTTGCCGATCTTGGCCGCTCCACCCGGGGATCCAAGGTCGTCAAAGAACTCAACGTTGGCCTTGTAGTAGTCGGCCCATTCTTCCGGGGGTGTCATCCTCGTAGTAAATGGCTTCAACAGGGCACACGGGTTCACAGGCACCACAGTCGACGCATTCATCGGGGGGGTGGATGTAGAGGGAACGCTCACCTTCGTAAATGCAGTCGACAGGGCATTCTTCAATACATGCCTTGTCCTTGACATCTACACACGGCTGCGCGATTACGTACGTCACGTCCCAGACCTCTCCACGGTTTGTCCCGGCGATGGCCGGGGGGGTAATACGGCCGGCATCATGCCGGGCACTCAACTTCCGAGCCTATTATCCAACAGTGCGCTGACGCCAACCTAGCCCGCGTCTTAGTATGAAACGGTGACTCCCCCCGAACTTGCCGCCCCCGACAATTCCTCCTCGCCACAGAACCAGGCATCCGGGTGGTGGTCAGGTACAGGATCGAGGACGGGTTGACGGACGCCTTGGGCTATCTGGTGGGAACTACGGGAGGTTCCTGCACCATCAGGACCCGTACGGCCGACGTCGAGATTCCGTTGGCAATGGTTATCGCGGCGAAAGAGGTTCCACCGCCACCGCCGCGGCGGCAGTCCGTCCGCGTCGCAGCCGACTGACAACCAGCAGCTTAACAGCCATAAGCATGATTAACGTCACTACGCCGATGCCGAAGACCCACACGTTGCCCACGAGGTCGCCGAGTATCAACTGCTTGGCGGAGCCGGCTGAAGACAGGACGCCGACGACGGCATAGCTCACCACGCCTGCCACCGCGGTCGGTATCACCGAGCGGGACCATGCAGCGAGCCACAACTGCACGGACGCCAGCAGCAGCAAGGCTGCGGCCACGCCCCCCCAAGGGAGTTCGACGCCGGACCAGAGTACGGTCTGCCGGTGCAATGCGGTGCCCGCCAGGGCAACGAAAAGAGCCGCCAGCACGGCCGTGGCAATTCCACGGACCGAACCGGCGGCTCCTCTCTTCATTCAGCTGTTCCGAACTGGTTCAGGCCAGTTAGGACTAGGACTTGGCGCGGGCGCGGTTGGCCTTGGCGCGCTCGTTGGAGTCCAGGATGACCTTACGGATACGGATGGCATCCGGGGGGGTTACCTCGACGCACTCGTCTTCGCGGGCGAATTCGAGGGACTCTTCGAGGGTGAGATCGCGCGGCGGCGTCAGGTTCTCGAAGGTGTCGGAGGAAGCGGCACGCATGTTGGTGAGCTTCTTTTCCTTGGTGATGTTGACGTCCATGTCATCAGCGCGGGAGTTCTCGCCAACAATCATGCCTTCGTAAACCTCGGAGGTGGGCTTCACGAAGAAGGAACCGCGTTCCTGCAGGTTAATCATGGCGAATGGCGTAACAACGCCTGCGCGGTCGGCAATCATCGAACCGTTGGTACGGTATTCGATCGGTCCGGCCCACGGCTCGTAACCTTCCGAGATCGAGCAGCGATACCGGCGCCACGGGTGTCCGTCAGGAACCGGGTACGGAAACCAATCAGGCCACGCGCAGGGACGATGAATTCCATGCGGCACCAGCCGGTGCCGTGGTTGGCCATGTTTGTCATGCGGCCCTTGCGGGCAGCCATGAGCTGCGTGACGGCGCGAGGTATTCCTCGGGCACATCGATGGTCATGTGTTCCATCGGCTCGTGCAGCTTGCCGTCGATGGTCTTGGTGACAACCTGCGGCTTGCCCACGGTCAGCTCGAAGCCTTCGCGGCGCATCTGCTCAACGAGGATGGCCAGCGCGAGCTCGCCACGGCCCTGGACTTCCCAGGCGTCAGGACGCTCGGTGGGGGAGCACCTTGATGGAGACGTTACCGATCAGTTCCTTGTCCAGGCGATCCTTCACCTGGCGGGCCGTGACCTTGGCGCCTTGACCTTGCCGGCCAGCGGCGAGGTGTTGATACCGATGGTCATGGAGATCGCGGGATCATCCACGGTGATCAGCGGCAACGGCTGCGGGTTCTCGGCGTCCGTGAGGGTTTCACCGATGGTGATTTCCTCGATGCCGGCGACAGCAACGATTTCACCCGGGCCAGCGGACTCGGCAGGAACACGGGTCAGGGCCTTGGTAGCAAGCAGCTCGGTGATCTTGACGTTCTTGAGCTCGCCGTTAGCACGCGCCCAGGCAACGGTCTGGCCCTTGCGGAGCGTGCCGTTGTAGATGCGAAGCAGTGCGAGGCGGCCAAGGAACGGCGATGCGTCCAGGTTGGTCACGTGTGCCTGCAGCACGCCGTCCGGGTTGTACGTCGGAGCGGGGGGGATGTGCTCGATGATGGTCTTGAAGAGAGGCTCAAGGTCCTCGTTCTCCGGAGCAGAGCCGTTGGCCGGCTGATCCAGGGACGCGCGGCCAACCTTGGCAGCGGCGTAGACGACGGGAACTTCGAGAACCTTGTCCAGGTCCAGGTCCGGAACTTCGTCGGCGAGGTCCGAAGCGAGGCCCAGGAGCAGGTCCATGGACTCGTGGACAACTTCGTCGATGCGGGCGTCGGGACGGTCGGTCTTGTTGACCAGGAGGATGACCGGAAGGTGCGCGGCAAGGGCCTTGCGGAGCACGAAGCGGGTCTGGGGGCAGGGGGCCCTCGGAGGAGTCGACCAGCAGGACGACGCCGTCAACCATGGAGAGACCGCGCTCTACCTCGCCACCGAAGTCGGCGTGGCCGGGGGGGGTGTCGATGACGTTGATGGTGATGGTCTCGCCGTTGGACGACGGGCCGTTGTAGGCAACCGTGGTGTTCTTCGCGAGGATGGTGATGCCCTTTTCGCGCTCCAGGTCACCGGAGTCCATGACACGGTCCTCAACCTCACCATGGGAAGCGAAGGAGTTGGTCTGCTTGAGCATGGCGTCGACCAAGGTGGTCTTACCGTGGTCAACGTGTGCGACGATCGCGACGTTGCGCAGATCGCTCCGCGACGCAGTGTTGGTGATGGTTTCAGACATGCGTTAATGACTCGATTCAGTGGTGAAGTCAGCTGTTTGTATCCGCGCGCATACCTGATCGACTTGATCGGAACACACAGCGAAAAGACCCCGGGACACAGGGCACCTGCATCCAGTCTAAACGCAGTTGCATTTCTGAGCCTAAAAAGCAAGCTATTCAGCGCTCGGATGTGGCGCTGCTCACACTGCTGTCTTGTTATGTAAACGCAAGTCCAGATGCTGGATTTTCCCTGCGCTGTGCACCATGATGGGCTGCAGAACCAGTGCCACGTGGAGAACAACGATGCGACAAGCTCCGGCCGTGTTCCGTATGCTCGCACCATTGATCGCCATTGGCGTTCTAACGGTAGGCTGCGGACCAAGCCCAGCACCAATGACCGCCCCCTCCGGATCGACCGCGCCCGGGCCTGCGCAGACAGCCGCCGCAGACAAACCGCTCAGGATTGCACCTGCCCCCCAGTTCACTCAACCTGCCCGTGGGATCCTGTATAAGAACCCCCGCGAACAACCGCAGCGAACTGGTTCTCGCCGACGTGCGCCACACCGCGGTACTTATTGGCGATTCCCAGTCCATGCCGAAGGATTCCTGGCCGCAGCAGGGCATCGCAGCCATGGGCTACAAATTGCACGTAGTGGGTATGGGCGGCACCGGGTACGTGGCCACCAACGGAAAGACCGGCAACTACATCGACGCGTTGCAGCGCGGCGACTGGGTACTGCCCTTCGGTGATCCACCGCTGATCGTCGTCCAGGGCGGCGGCAACGATGCCACCCAACGCGCCACCGACGCCCAGATCACCAGCAACGCCGAGCGGCTTCTCGCAGCCTGAAGAAGCGCTACCCGGGCACCACCTTGGCCATGATTGGAACCCTTGCCAGGGGGGGCGTGAGCAACGGAGGCGGACGCCGCACTGAAATCGATGCCCTTCTAGGCCGTATTGCCGCCAAGCACGGCATACCTTTCGTCAGCGCGGGCGACTGGCTCACCCGCTATAACGCAATCGGGGGGGATCTCCAGGACGGCGTGCACTTGAAGCCGGCCGGGCATGCAAAGTTAGGCGCCGCACTGGCTCGCGAATTCACTTCGCTTGGTCTCACGGCCCGCCCGGACAGCTCCGCCTCCGCACCTGAATCTGCACCTGCGCAGTAGAGCGCGCGTTGTGAGGCCCGCTCTGCGCGCTTCGCGAGCTTTATGACGTGCACAGCAGGCCTCACAACACGAAGTTAACGGCAAGAGCCGGTGGTTCCCTTCTCGGGGGGGAACCACCGGCTCTTCTGCTAAACAGCCGTCAAACGCTCGACGCCGGTCAGGCCACCGCGGGTGGCAACAACAGCGAACCGCCCGGAATGGCATCCAGGAGTGCTTGCGTGTAGGCCTCGCGCGGGTTGTCGAAGACGTCATCCGTGCTGCCCGTCTCCACGAGCTTGCCCTTTTCCATGACGCAGACATGATCCGCGATCTGACGCACCACCGCGAGGTCGTGCGTGATGAACAGGTACGTGAGGCCGAGGTTGTCCTGAAGGTCAGCCAGCAGGTTCAGCACCTGAGCTTGGACAAGGACGTCCAAAGCCGAGACCGCCTCATCGCAGATGATGACTTCCGGATCCAAGGCCAGGGCACGTGCAATGGCAATGCGCTGCCGCTGGCCACCGGAGAGCTCGTTGGGGGTACCGCTGCATCATGGACTGTGGCAGGGCTACCTGGTCCAACAGTTCCCGGACCTTCTTTTCACGGCTAGCTGCGTTGCCGATCTTGTGTACGCGCAGCGGCTCTTCAATGGTCCTGAAGATGTTGTACATCGGATCCAAGGAACCGTAGGGGTCCTGGAAGATGGGCTGCACACGGCGACGGAACTTGAAGAGTTCCTTACCCTTCAGCCCCGCGGTATCCACGCCGTCAAAGATGATCTGGCCTCAGTCGGCTTTTCCAGCTGGAGAACCATTTTGGCCACAGTGGACTTGCCCGATCCGGACTCCCCCCACGATCGCTGTGGTGGTCCCGCGCTTTACGGAGAAGCTGACATCGTCAACAGCAGCGAAATCGGAAGTCTGACCCAGCCCCTGACGCAGTTTGTAGATTTTGCGCAGGTTCTTGATCTGGAGGATCTCGTCCTGGACGCGGCTTTGCGCTGCTGCCACAGGTGCCAACAGGTCACCGGCATCCACGCCCTGCTCCTTAGCCACTTGAATGCGGCGTGATGCCAGAGACGGCGCCGACTCCACCAAGCGGCGGGTATACGGGTGCTGCGGATTGCGGAGGAGCTCCAAAGAGGGACCCGCCTCAACAACATTGCCTTGGTACATGACAATGACTTTGTCAGCCCGCTCGGCAGCCAAGCCGAGGTCGTGCGTGATGAGCAGCACGGAAGTGCCAAGCTCAGTGGTCATCTTGTCCAAGTGGTCCAGGATCCTGCGCTGCACAGTCACGTCCAGCGCGACGTGGGTTCGTCGGCGATGAGGAGCTTGGGCTGCAGCTCAGGCCGATGGCGATCAGGCGCGTTGACGCATGCCGCCGGAGAACTCGTGCGGATACTGCTTGGCACGCCGGGCAGCGTCCGGGAGGCCGGCTTCAGCAAGCACCCTGCCACGTCGTCCGGGCCATCCGGCCGCCCGTTGGCTTTGAGCGTTTCACGAACCTGGTAGCCGATCTTCCATACAGGGTTCAGGTTGGACATGGGGTCCTGGGGGGGAACCATGCCGATATGGCTTCCACGGAGCTCGATCATGCGCTTCTCCGAAGCGTGGGCGATGTCTTCGCCGTCGAGCAGTATCTGCCCGGCGGAGACGCGTCCGTTGTTGGGCAACAAGCCGATGGCGCTAGCGCCGTCGTCGACTTTCCCGAACCCGACTCCCCCCCACAATGGCGACCGTTTCGCCCGGCATGATGGACAAGTGGGCGTTCTTTACCGCCTTGACCTCCCCCCCGGAACCGGTCTTGAAAGTGATGGCCAGATCCTTGATTTCCAAGATGGGCCGTACCGGTGCTGTGGCTTCATCAATTCTGATGTTGGCAGAAGTCATGTTCGCCTCCTTAGCGCTGACGGCTCTTGGGATCAAGAGCATCGCGGACGGCGTCGCCAAGCATGATGAAGCTCAGGACGGTGATGGACAGGGCGGCTGCCGGGTAAAGCAGGATTCCCGGGTTGGTACGAATGGATGCATTGGCCGCGGAGATGTCGTTACCCCACGACATGACGCTGCCAGGCAACCCGACACCCAGGAAGGACAGGGTGGCCTCCAGGACGATGAAGACGCCCAGTTCCAGGGTGGCAAGGACGATCACGGGTGCCAGGCGTTCGGCAGCGCATGCTTGACCAGGGCGCCAAACTTGGAAACACCCAGTGATCGGGCCGCCGTCACAAAGTCCGCGTTGCGCACTTCGATAACCGCGCCTCTGGTGATGCGTGCCATTTGCGGCCATGCAAGCAGGGATATTGTCAGGACCACGGTCCAGACGCTCCGGTTCTCACGGAACAGCGGGAGCTGCGTGATAACAAGGGCACCGAGGATAATCGGCAACGCGAAGAAGATGTCGCCCAGTCGGGCCAGGACGGAATCCAACCAGCCACCGTAATAGCCGGCAAGCGCACCGAGGGTGACACCAATGATGACGACGGCAAGCACGGACAGGACACCGACGGAAAGTGAAGCCTGCGTACCGTGGATTACGCGGGAATAGACATCGCAACCCTGCAGGGTGAATCCCAGCGGGTGGCCGGCTGTGGGCGAGCCTCGGAGTTGGCCAACTGGCAGTCGTTGTTGGGTTCGACGCTGGTGAACAGCCCCCCCGGGAACACGGCAACAATAACCAGGAGCAGGATCAGCAGCGAGGAGACGATGAACAGGGGGGGCGGCGGCGAAGCTTGCGCCAGGCATCAGCCAGAGGCTTAGGGGGGGCGCCTGATCAGTTTTGACAGCGTCAGTGGCCAGAAGCGGTGTCTCCTCGACGGGAGCCACAAAGTGTTCATTATTACTGGTCATAGCGGATCCTCGGGTCAAGCCAGGCGTACAGGAGGTCAACCAAGAGGTTGGTGATAACGAAAACCAGGACCAGGACGCTCACAATGGCGACGATGGTAGGTCCCTCGCTGCGTGCGATTGCCTGGAAGAGTTTGTTACCCACTCCGGGGACGTTGAAGATGCCCTCAGTAACAATGGCACCACCCATGAGGCCACCAAGGTTGGCGCCCAGGTAGGTCACCACCGGGATCAACGAGTTCCTGAGGATGTGGGCCACCACGACGCGGGGCCGGGACAGTCCCTTTGCCGTAGCAGTGCGTACGTAGTCCGCGTTCATGTTCTCACTGACAGAGGCTCGAGTCAGGCGGAGGACATAGGCGAAGGACACTAGTCCCAGCACGACTGCCGGGAGGATCAGGTTGCCCCCCCAATCGGCGTTGGCGCCCACTGTAGGTTTGGCCCAGCCGAGCTGGACACCGAACACGAGCTGGAAGACGAAGCCCAGAACGAAGGTGGGAACTGCGATCACCAGGAGGGAAACGACCAGAACGGTGGAGTCGAAAAGCTTGCCCTTCTTCAGACCGGCGAAGACACCGAAGGCAATACCGAAGACGGCCTGAATGATGAGGGCTTCAATGGCAAGCATTGCTGTGACAGGGAAAGCCCTCGCGAGGGAGTCCGCAATGGGTTGCTGGGTGAAGTCAACGCCAAGGTTAAAGGTGAACAGGTTCTTGATGAAGAGCCCGTACTGGACCCAGAAGGCTGGTCCAGGTTGTACTGGGCCCGCAGGGCGTCGATGACGCTCTGCGGGGGGGCTGGCGATCTCCGAAGAGGGCTGCAATCGGGTCGCCGGGTAGTGCGAAGACCATGTAGTAAACGAGGAGCGTGGTCCCCCAGGAATACCGGGATGACCTGAAGGAGCCTACGGAAGATAAAGCGAACCACGGGTCACCCCTCTCCGGTGGTCGGGCGTTGGTGTGTCATGTGTGCCTTCCTGCCAAGCAAGCAAGGGGGGGGCCCGGCGCTTTGGCCGGACCCCCCCGCTGCCCTAAGGCAAGTTCAGATCCTGAGGACTACTTGGCCTCGATGTCGAAGTAACGGACTCCGCCGTTCCAGCCGGTTTCAGCTGAGACAACGTTGTTGCTCCAAACGATCGGGGGGGTGGCCCGGTACCACAAGGGCAGGCCGGGGGGGAGTTCCTTGAACAGGATCTCCTGTGCCTCGTTGAACTTCTTGTTGGCATCTTCCGGAGTCTTGGCTGCAAGGCCTTCCTTGAGGAGCTTGTCGAACTCGGGGTTCGAGTACTTCTCGTAGTTGGACGATGCGTTGGTTGCCCAAACAGGTCCGAGGAAGTTGTAGAGCGACGGGTAGTCACCCTGCCAGCCGGCGCGGGTCAGGCCCGGGAGGGACTGCGACTTACGCAGGTCCAGAACTTCAGCGAACTTCGCGAACGGCTGGATTTCAGCCTGGATGCCGAGGTTGTTCTTGAAACCGTTGGCAACGGCGTCGATCCATTCCTTGTTGCCGCCATCGGTGTTGGAGGCGATGAGGAGGGGCTTGGAACCGTCGTAAGGCTTGATCTTCTCGGCCTGCTCCCAAAGATCCTTGGCCTTGGCGGCGTCGAACTTCAGGACATCGCTCCCGGGGATGGCGTCGTTGTAGCCGTCGAGCACGGGAGCCGTGAACTCGGTGGCCGGGGGGGTACGCGTGCCGTTGAAGATGACCTTGGTGATCTCTTCACGGTTGATGGCGTGGGACAGAGCCTGGCGACGCAGCAGACCGGCTTCACCCTGGAAGTTCGGGTTGTAGCCCGGGATGTTCAACGTTGCGTTGTTGGCGTTCGGGCGCGTGGAGTTACGGTCCGGGAAGTCCGTGGTGTAAGTCTTCAAAGCGTTCGAGGGAACAACGTCAGTGATGTCGAGGTTGTCGGCCTGGAGATCCGTGTATGCGGGGCCCGGATCCGTGTAGAACTTGAAGGTCACGCCGCCGTTCTTGGCAGCACGCGGGCCGGTGTAGTCAGCGTTCTTGACCAGGGAGATGGACTGGTCGTGTACCCAGGCACCTTCCTTCTCGAACTTGTACGGGCCGTTGCCGATCGGGTTCTCGCCGAATTTCTTCGGGTCCTTCAGAGCCTCGGAAGGCAGCGGGTAGAAGGCGGAGTATCCAAGCGCAGTGACCAGTCAGCTTCGGGCTGAGCGAGCTTGACCGTGATGGTCTGGTCGTCAGTCGCGGCCAGGCCGGACATGGTCTGGGCCGTAGGAGCAGGCGTCGAGGTCTTCTTGCCGTCGGCGCTGGTGGTCTCCGTGACGGCGCTGACGTCGGCGTAGCCTTCGATGGACTCGAAGAAGAAGCCGTTGTTCTGGAGGTTGGTGCTCAGTGCGGCGAAGTTCCAGGAATCAACGAACGTCTTGGCCGTGATGGCCTCACCGTTGGTGAACTTGGCGCCGGACTTGACCTTGATGGTCCAGTTCTGTGAATCGGTGGTTTCGATCGACTCGGCCAGCGCGTTGACGGGCTTACCGTCCGAGTCGTAGGCACGAAGGCCTTCAAACAGCAGCTCGACGACGCGGCCACCGTACACCTCATTGGTGTTGGCGGGGGGGAGCAGCGGGTTCTGCGGTTCGTTGCTGTATGCGGAAATGACCTTGTTCGGGTCAGTTGCGGCTGAGCTGTTCGTATTGCTGCCGCCACCGCCGCCGCAACCGGTCACTGCGAGGGCGATGATCGCCGCTACGCCTAGAGCTTTGGAAGTGCGCGAGAAACGCATTCCGCCTCCTATGAGTCGTGGAGTTGAGCAGGGGAAATTCGTGATTTCCCCCAGGCACAGGCACAGTTTCCTACTGTGACGTTGCTACATGTGTGTGTAAGCCTACCCACATTGTGTCCGGATGTTGGGACATGCTGGCCAAACTGTAACCGTTCCGCAACCTCCACATGCCTAAACTGGCGCGGATTTCAAGTCAAACCCTACTCAGTGGTAATATTCGCTGTCTGACAGCAGGACAGGAGTGATTTGGGCACAAAAAGGGGCCCCCCCGGTTCTGTTGAACCAGGGCCCTTCGAAATTTGTGTGCTCTACACGTAGAAGCGGAACTCCATCGCGTCTCCCCCCCTGTTCGTCCCTTGCCGCGGAAGTGCCAAGAACCTAGGACTCCGCGACCACGGCAAGCGCCGCCCAGGTCATCGCTACCCGATCAGGTAGACCATGCCGCGCCCATCGTCAGCCAGATTCTTGGCGAAGGTCCGCGCCCGCCGAAGATAGCCAACGGCATAGTCGACCTCAAGGACCCGATCGACATGCGACGAAACCGGCAACCTCAGCCCCCACTTCCCCCCCGTCAGAGACCTCGTCCAAGTCTTGGGCGATCGCCAAAACCTCGGATGGTGTCAGGCGCGCACCCACGGATCCCAGCCTTCGTCATGCATCGTGACGCTGCCTTCAAACATACGAAAAGCGGGTCGCGCCGCTATGCCCGCCCTCAATGGGGCAGTGAGAACCTGCAAGTGCCGCCACGCTTTGTCCAGGTAGAGCATGTCGCGCTCAGATACAGCTTGCTCGAAGGTAGTACGACTGATCCTGACGCCAGGTTCGAGGCCCCAGGCGTCAGCAAGCGGATCGGCCGACACCACGCTCCTTGGGTCGGAAAGCACTTGGTCAGTAACGTCGCCCTCGAATGCATATGCGTAATATCTGATTCCCATTCACCAAGTGTTGCCGAGGCTCAAGCACCGCAGGACAGCCGATTTGCGCTATGTGGATAATTCACGACATGAACTTACCGGCGCTCCGCTTGAAACCAGACAAGAGTGGAGTGGGCATGATTTCTCTAGACGTTGAAGCGGAACTCCACCACGTCGCCGTCGGCCATCACGTACTCTTTGCCTTCGATGCGGACCTTGCCACGGGACTTTGCCTCGGCCATGGAACCGGCGTCGATGAGGTCGTCGAAGGAGACAACCTCGGCCTTGATGAAGCCGCGCTGGAAGTCAGAGTGGATCACGCCGGCTGCCTGGGGGGGAGCAGTGTCGCCCTGGCGAATGGTCCAGGCCCGGGTTTCCTTGGGACCGGCCGTGAGGTAGGTCTGCAGGCCAAGGGTGTGGAAACCGACGCGCGCCAGCTGATCCAGGCCGGATTCGCTCTGGCCGTTCATTTCCAACATCTCGCGGGCTTCTTCCTCGTCCAGTTCGACGAGGTCGGCTTCGAGCTTGGCGTCAAGGAACACGGCATCTGCCGGCGCAACGAGCTCGCAGTTCGTCCTGCTTCTCCTGATCGCCGAGAATGCCTTCATCGGCGTTGAAGACGTAGATAAAGGGCTTTGCGGTGAGAAGTCCGAGCTCCTTAAGATGCCCCATCTCCAACTTGTCGCTCTTGATGGAGGAGAAGATGGTGTCGCCGCGTTCCAGAACTGCCTGGGCTGCCTTGATGGCGGCGAGTTCGGCTGCTTCGCGCTTCTTGATCTTGACTTCTTTTTCGATGCGCGGGATCGCGTTTTCGATGGTCTGAAGGTCTGCCAGGATCAGCTCGGTGTTGATGGTCTCCATGTCGGAGCGCGGATCTACCTTGCCGTCGACGTGAATCACGTCGGGGGGGTCGTCAAATACGCGGACGACCTGCGCGATGGCCTCTGCCTCGCGGATGTTGGCAAGGAACTTGTTGCCAAGGCCTTCGCCCTCGGAGGCGCCCTTCACGATGCCGGCGATGTCCACGAAGGACACGGGAGCGGGAAGCAACTTCTGCGAACCGAAGATCTCCGCCAGCTTCGCCAGGCGGGGGGTCAGGGAGGTTTACCACTCCGACGTTCGGTTCAATCGTTGCGAACGGATAGTTCGCCGCGAGCACCTGATTACGGGTCAGTGCGTTGAAAAGAGTTGATTTGCCGACGTTGGGCAGTCCGACGATGCCAATAGTAAGAGCCACGAGCATTGATTCTACCCGTTGCAACCGTGTCCGCGGTTGTTCACTCCCCCCATTCGACGCCCCCCAGCGGCAACCTCGCTAAAAGTGTCGTACCCCCCCTGTGACAGGGTTGCCACATGGATGGATTTGGATTGGTATTGGCCCTGCTCATGCTGCTGATTGGCGCTGCGGTTGCCTCGCGGCCGGCTATGTTGTCTTCCGACGCCGGGGGCGCCGGCTTGGAAGAAGACTTCGACGCCGTTTCGTCACGGCTTTCGGAGGTGACGGCACAGCTGGCAGCGGCCGACGCCGAACGCCGGCTCTTGTTTACACAGAACCGTGAGCTGAACGCAGCAAGGAATTCTGACGGCAGCGTCCTGCGTGCGCTCGCTCCCGTGGCGGAAAAGCTGACGGCAGTCCAGCAACAGGTTTCGCTCCTCGAACGGGACCGGGTGGAGCAATACGGGCAACTCGCCCAGCAACTTCAGGATGCGCGTTCGTCCGACGAACAGCTCTTGCGGTCAACCCATGCTTTGGCCTCAGCGCTCCGTTCCAATAGCGCCCGCGGCCAGTGGGGCGAGGTGCAGCTGCGCAGGGTGGTGGAGGCCTCCGGGATGCTCCGCCACGTGGATTTTCATGAGCAGGTTCATTCCGGACGTAGTGACAACACCCTGCGGCCGGACCTGGTGGTCCAGCTTCCCGGGGGGCAAGCAACTAGTGGTGGATGCCAAGGTACCGCTGGCTTCCTACCTCGCCGCGCAGGAACAACTCCACGGAGACGGCTCGTTCGGCGAGTCGGTGGGACCTACCGTCAACCATGACTCCAAGACCCTGCTGGCACAGCATGCCAAGCGCTCAAGGCCCACATCGACGCTTTGGCGGCCAAGAAATACTGGGACATTCCGGGGAACTCGCCTGAGCTGGTGATCTGCTTCCTTCCGGCGGAATCCATTCTGGCGTCAGCCTCGAAGCCGATCCGGCCTTGCTTGAACATGCCTTGTCCAGGAACGTGGTTCTGGCGTCGCCCGGGACTTTGCTGGCGGTCCTCAAGTCGGTTGCCTTCACCTGGCGACAGGACGTACTAACGGACAGCGCCCACGAGCTGTTCGAGCTCGCGAAGCAACTGTACGAGCGCATGGGCACACTTGGCGAGAACGTCGGTAAGTTGGGAAGCTCACTGAAGACATCCGTGGATCGCTACAACGCCATGGTGGGCACGCTGGAGGCTCGAGTACTCCCGACCGCGCGCAAGCTCAACACCATGGACGATGCGGGTCTTGCCGCTCCCATGTCTGTGGAGGCTGTCCCCCCCGCGCCTTGGCAGCCCCCTGAACTGCTCGCCGTAGACACCCTCGGGCACCAGGTCTCGACCAGCGAACACGAGGACAGCGAAGACCAGGAGTCAGCCGCTTAGGACGTAACCCCCCCTCCTAACGAAACTGGCCCCGTCGTGGAAGCCTTCCCGTAGGAAGGCGACCATGGCGGGCCAGTTTTGTAAGGAGAAAGAGCTAGGAGGTCTGACGGTTTCCACGGCCGCCAAGGGCACGTGTCACGTCGCCGGCCTTCTTCAAGGTGGCCCGCAGTTCCTTTGGAAGCGAGAAAAGCAGGTCTTCCTCTGCTGTCACCACTTCCTGGACCTCGCCGTAACCGTAGTCAGCCAGAAGCCGCAGAACATCTTTGACGAGCACTTCAGGGACAGAAGCGCCGGAGGTCACGCCCACAGTGGCGACGCCCTCGAACCAGGACTCGTCCACTTCATTGGCAAAGTCCACTCGGTACGAGCTCTTAGCACCATATTCGAGGGCTACCTCAACCAATCGCACAGAATTGGACGAGTTGGCCGAACCCACAACGATCACGAGGTCAGCCTGCGGTGCGATCTTCTTAATGGCCACCTGACGGTTTGTGGTGGCGTAGCAAATGTCATCGCTGGGGGGGGATCCTGCAGCGTGGGGAACCGGTCCTTGAGGAGGCGAACCGTCTCCATGGTTTCGTCCACGCTGAGAGTGGTCTGCGAAAGCCAGATGGTCTTCTCCGGATCCCGCACGGTGACCTTGTCTACCTCGTGCGGTCCGTTGATGATCTGGATATGCTCCGGGGGGGCTTCACCGGCGGTTCCTTCGACTTCCTCATGGCCTTCGTGGCCGATGAGCAGGATGTCGTAGTCTTCCTTGGCGAAGCGCACAGCTTCCTTGTGGACTTTAGTCACCAGTGGGCACGTCGCGTCGATGGTGCGCAGTCCGCGGTCCTCGGCTGATTGGACCACTGCAGGAGAGACACCGTGTGCCGAGAAGATGACCAGGGCACCTTCGGGAACCTCGTCGGTCTCCTCGACGAAGATGGCTCCTTGTTCCTCGAGGGAACTGACCACATGCACATTGTGAACGATCTGCTTGCGCACATAAACGGGAGGGCCGTAGTGCTCCAGGGCCTTCTCCACAGCAATGACAGCCCGGTCCACGCCGGCGCAATAACCGCGGGGGGGAGCCGCCAACAGAACCTTCTTGGGGGGGCCCGTGACGGGCGCCGCTGCCTGAACCTCTTCCGGGGGAACGGCGTCTACGGGGCACCGTGGGCATAGGAATGGAAACTGCTGTGCTGGTCATTCCTCCATGCTACCGGGCCGGACTTTGCCTCCCTGCTATCGGGCAGGACTTTAGCTGCTGGCCGAACGTGACCCTCGTCGCCCTGACACAACGGAAGCTATGACGCCGGCCACAAAGACTCCACCGGACGCCACCGCTGCCATGAGGATCCACTCCCCGAAGCCTGCCTTGGCTGCCGTGAGGAACTCCTGCTTGAACAGCTCAGCACGCCGTTTGCGCTGGACAGACTGCCAACCACTCCCCCCCGGCAAGATCCGCCCCCCCGGCCGTCCAGAGAGCAGCAAGCGCCAAGCCGCCCAGTCCGAGGAAGACCAACACCAAGGACCGCCGGCGCGCGCGACAAGCGCCAGGAGCATGGATATCAGGGCACCGAGTGCGGCCACCCACCACAGGGGTGCGAATGCCGCCACCCGCTCCACCAGTTGGCGGTGGGAGGGCTCCCCCCCCAGGGACACCAGACTTTCCGCAGGAACATCAATCCGAATCCGGGTGGCCTCGGCAAAATGATCACGAATGAGCCGAACCAAAGGGCTGATATCAAGGACCAAGGCAGTGGTGGTGGCGGCCTCCTCAGGTTGGTTCGCTGCGCCGAAGTTCAACCTGTGACTGTTGCGTACTGTCTCTTCCCACGCTTGAGGGTAGTCGCTCCACGATTGCATGCCCGATGCAGCGCTGCGGAGCGCGTCGGCCGCCAAGGACTGGATAGGTCCTGGAAGATCCACGGAAGACTCGAAAGTTCCAACAGCGGCCGTGGCCAGGCGGTCTTGGAATTCCGGATCGTTGCCTAATTCACCTGCTATGCGAACAAAGCCCTCTTCTTTGACGATGTTCTGGTCAATCCACGCCGTTGGAACGGCCACAGCCGTAAGGATTAAGGCGAGGATAACTCCCAATGCTGAAACAAAAGTACGCAAGGTCATCCTCAGGCTCGGGGGCTATGGCACCATCCTAGGTCTGTCCACATGGCAGAAAAAATGTCGGAGGCGTCGCCCAAGCTATGGATAGAGTTGGAAGGCCGGTTGGCAACCACAGCCGCACCCCTGAGCGAGGACTATGACAATGCAGGAAAAACACGGCGACTGAACCAGCCATGGACCCACCATGTCCGCTGAAGCGACACCGGAATCCACGCTGCCGGGGGACTGCCGCCGAAACCAGCCCGGACAACCCCCTGGCCCCCCTGCAATTGCTGTCCCGCAAGCTCAAGGCACACATAGAGCGGGCTCCGGCTGCATGGATCGAAGGTCAGGTCATTGAATTGAACCGCCGGGGGCGGTAACGCTTTCCTGACCCTGCGTGATGTTGACGCAGAAATTTCACTTCCGGCATCGGTCTGGTCAACGGTGCTTGACCGCCAGAAGATACCCCCCTGGAACGGGGTTCCCGGGTGGTTGCCTTGGTCAAGGCTGACTTCTGGGTCAAGACCGGCCGCTTGAACATGTCCGTCAAGGACATTCGTCCGGTAGGCCTGGGCGATCTACTGGCAAGGATCGAACGACTTCGCCAGGCTTTGGCAGCCGAGGGACTGTTCGCGGACTCGCGGAAGCGCAAACTCCCGTTGCTCCCCCACCGCATCGGCCTCATCACCGGTCGGGATTCCGATGCCAAGAAGGACGTCCTTCGCAATGCAGCGTTGCGTTGGCCAGCAGTTGAGTTTGACGTTCGCGAAGTGGCTGTCCAAGCAACACCGCCGTTTCGCAGATCATCGCGGCCCTAAAGAAACTGGATGCCGACCCCCACGTGGATGTCATTGTCCTCGCCCGCGGTGGCGGCGCGCTGGAGGATCTCCTGCCGTTCAGCAATGAAGACCTCATTCGAGCCGTCTCGGCCGCGACCACTCCGATTGTTAGTGCAATCGGCCATGAAGCTGATCGTCCGATCCTGGACGACGTAGCGGACTTGCGTGCGTCAACACCCACAGACGCGGCCAAGCGCATAGTTCCGGATGTGGCCGAAGAACTGGCCATGGTTCGCCAGGCCCGGGACCATCTCCGCCGAAGTATCAGCCGCATGGTGGACCGCGAGACTGATCGACTCCATGCACTGAGGTCCCGGCCCGTATTGGCCACTCCTGCTTCGATGGTGGATGCCCGTTCCGAAGACATCCACCGCTTGCAGCGCAGGACCCATTCTGCGGTCAGCACCGCGGTACTCAGGGCATTGGACCAAGTCCACCACTTGCGTGCGCAGGTCCGTGCCCTCTCACCCCCAAAAAACACTGGACCGCGGTTATGCCGTTGTCCAGCTCCTCGGCGAGGACCAGACGGGGCACCACGTGGTGAGCAGCCCAGAGGAAGCACCGGAGGGGACGCCACTAAGCGTCCGCGTAGCTGAGGGCCGTTTCAGGGCTATCTCCGCCGGCCAAGGACAACTCGTCGAACACTAAGACTGCCGAAACCACCGTCACCACCACATCAAAGGACACCATGACTGAGAACAATCCAACGGCACCGGAATCCTTGGACAGCTTGAGCTA
This sequence comes from Paenarthrobacter nitroguajacolicus JCM 14115, assembly GCA_001313365.1. The sequence goes on along the minus strand of BBFS01000032.1, from coordinate 26,903 downwards.
TGAGGAAGCCCGCGAACAACTCGTGGCCGTCGTAGGGCGCTTGGAAGCAGGCGGAGCAGCTTGGAAGAATCGCTAGCGCTTTGGGAGCGTGGCGAGGCACTGGCCAAACGCTGCGAGGACTGGCTTGAGGGCGCACGCAAGCGTCTGGCCACGGCCCGTGATGCAAGCAACGACGGCGGAGCCCCGGCCGGCGGCAGCCTACGGCCTAGGACTCCACCACGAGGGCACGCTCTGCGGCGACATCAAAGTCAGCCTTGGGCCAATCCAATTGCAAACCACCCAGGGCATCCAACAGCAGTTGCTGGACAGCGATGCGGGCGTACCACTTCTTGTTGGCGGGCACCACGTGCAAGGTGCGATGTCGGTTGACGTTTTCTCGAACGCAGTGCTGTACGCGTCCATGTACTCATCCCAGTACGCACGTTCCGCGAGGTCGCCGCGACTGTATTTCCAGTGCTTACTCGGGTCGTCCAAGCGGGCAATGAGGCGCTTTTTCTGCTCGTCCTTGCTGATATTGAGCATGACCTTGACGATAGTGGTTCCCTGCTCGTGCAGGCGTGACTCGAAGTCGTTGATCGCTGCGTACCGGCGCTCCAGTTCGCCAGCGTCAGCCCAGCCATGGACGCGGTGGATCAAGACGTCCTCGTACTGTGAACGATCAAAAACGCCCACCATTCCGGCGGCAGGGGGGCTTGTTTTTCGATCCGCCAGAGGAAGTCGTGCGACTTTTCTTCGTCCGTCGGCGCCTTGAAAGCGGTCAGCTGCACACCTTGCGGGTCCATGGCCCCAACAACGTGGCTGACAATGCCGCCTTTGCCCGCAGTATCCATGGCTTGAAGAATGAGCAGGAGCCTCTTGGGGCTACCGAACTTACCTTCGGCAAAGAGCTTTTCCTGCAGTTCGGCAAGTCGATCGTCCTGGGCGGCCAGCAGCGCCTTGCCATCAGCTTTCACACCGGTGTAGCCCGGGGTGGATTCAGGGTCCACGCCTGCCAGCGTAAACCCCCCCGAGCCCACCCTGAGTACCTCGGCCGGACTTTTGGCGAACTCAACTGCAGCAGCCATTGGCATGCCTTTCTGCCCTGCCGCGCCCCCCGTGGCGCGGCTATGGACCTCAGGCTAGTTGCCGGGTACCTCGACAGGAAGTCCGCCATGCGGCCAATGGCTTCTTCGATGTCCTTGACGTTGGGCAAGGTGACCATTCGGAAGTGATCCGGACGAACCCAGTTGAACGCACGCCCATGGGAGACCAGGATTTTCTGTTCTTTCAACAGGTCCAAGACGAACTTCTCGTCGTCCCTGATGTGATAAACCTCGGGGGTCCAGCTTCGGGAACAGATACAGGGCACCCCCCCTGGCCTGCTGGGTGCTGACACCGGGGGATGGCGTTCAAGAGGTCGTAGGCCTTGTTGCGCTGCTCCAGGAGCCTGCCGCCAGGAAGGATGAGATCGTTGATGCTCTGGTAGCCGCCTAGCGCGGTTTGGATGGCGTGCTGTGCAGGTACGTTGGCACACAAGCGCATGTTGGCCAGCAGGTTGATGCCCTCGAGGTAATCGGCAGCATCCTTCTTGGGCCCGGAAATTGCCATCCAGCCCGCACGGTAGCCACAGACGCGGTAGGCCTTGGACAGGCCGCTGAACGTCAGGCACAGAACGTCATCACCGGTAAGCCCGGCGAGGTTAACGTGAACTGCGTCTTCGTAGAGGATCTTCTCGTAGATCTCGTCAGCGAAGAGAACCAGTCCATGCTTCTCAGCCAACGCAACGATCTTCTTGAGGGTCTCCTCCGGGTAGACGGCCCCGGTGGGGGGGTTGTTGGGGGGGTTGATCACCACAATGCCCTTGGTCCGCGGCGTGATCCTGGATTCCATGTCCTCAAGATCGGGCTGCCATCCGGACTCTTCGTCGCAGAGGTAGTGCACGGGACGGCCGCCGGCAAGTGCCACGGATGCCGTCCACAGCGGGTAGTCCGGCGTGGGAATCAGCACTTCGTCACCGTCGTCCAGGAGTGCCATGAGGGACATGGTGATGAGCTCGCTGACACCGTTACCGAGGTAGATGTCGTCAACATGGATGTTCTGGATACCGCGCGTCTGGTAGTACTGCGAGACGGCGGTCCTGGCCGAGAAAATGCCACGGGAATCGCTGTAGCCCTGAGCGTTGGGCAGGTGGCGGATCATGTCCACCAAGATGGCGTCAGGCGCTTCAAAACCAAAAGGGGCCGGGTTTCCGATGTTCAGTTTGAGGATCCGGTGACCCTCCGCTTCCATTTGCTGGGCGGCCTGAAGAATCGGTCCACGGATGTCGTAGAGGACATTATGAAGCTTGGTGGACTGCTTGAAATTCGCCATCCCTCAAATATGCCACACGGGTGATGGAGTTCAGCTGAGACTTGACTCACACATACGACGACGGCGGTGACGGTCCCGCGCGGTCCGTCACCGCCGTCGTACGCGGTTTTGTTCAGATATTACTTGACGATGCCTTTGTCCTTCAGCCATGCGGCTGCGGCATCCTTGGGCGACTGCTTCTGGTCGCCGCTTACTGCGCGGTTCAGGTTGATCAGGTCGTCGGTGGTAAGGATCTTGGAAACGTTGTTGAGCGCTTCCTTGGCCTTGTCCGTCATCTTGGCTTCCTTGACCAACGGCAGGACCTGCTGTGCTTTGAAGTTGTTCTTCGGATCTTCCAGGACGACGAGGTCGTTATCTGCGATGGACGGCGTGGTGGTGTAGATGTCCGCCACCTGAACCTTGTCCTCCAGGAGAGCCTGGAGGGTCAGGTTGCCACCGCCGTCGTTGAAGGGCTGCAGGCCCTTGAGCTCGCAACCATAGTTGGCCTTCAGCCCCGGGAAGCCGTAGGCACGGGTCTCGAACGTGGCCGGTGCAGCCATGGTGAAGTCCTTGCAGACCTTGGCCAGGTCCTCGATGGACTTCAGCTGGTACTTCTCCGCCGTGGCCTTGGTGACCACCATGGCGTCCTTGGACTCGGCCTTGGCCGGCTCCAGGACCGCGAGGCCTTCCGGAAGCTTGCCCGGGAGCGCCTTGTAGACGTCCTCGGCAGATACCTCAGCGGCCTCCGTGTCCACATAGGAGAGAAGGTTGCCGGAGTAGTCCGGCACGAGGTCCACGGAGCCGTCCTGGACAGCCTTGAAGTAGATCTCACGCGACCCGATGTTCGGCTTGGACGTGGCCGTGAGACCAGCCGCGTTGAGGGCACCCACATAGATCTCTGCGATGACCTGGCTCTCCGGGAAGTCTGCCGAACCGACTACCAGTGAGCCTCCGGCAGAGGAACCGCTGGGCGCCGAGGTGGAAGGCGTGGCCAAGGGACTGCCGCCGCAGGCGCTCAACGCGAGGGCCACACCCAGTCCAGTGGCAAGGCCGCCGAGACCACGGCGCGTAAGAGTCATGGGGGACGGGGTTTTTCATGATGTACCTCCTTGAACGGCAGCCCCCCCGGCGGGAACCGTGGCTGTGAGATCGTCGGCTGCCTTCTGGCGGCCGCTTGAGTCGAGGGTCAGGCCGGGCGAGATGACGAGCCTTTGTATGCCGGCCAGGATCAGGTCCACTGCGATGGCCAACCCCCGCGATGAGCAGGGAGCCTCCGAGCATCCTGGGGGAAATCCTGCAGAACGAGGCCGTCGAACAGATACCGGCCAAGCCCACCCAACGGAAGGTAGGCAACCACAGAGACTGTCGCGATGACCTGCAGAACCGCGGTGCGGATGCCGCCGAACATCACCTGCAGTCCGTTGGGCAGTTCCACGCGGAACAGGATCTGAAGTTCGGTCATGCCCATGGCCCGGGCAGCGTCCACCACCGTGGCATCAACACTGGAAATGCCGGCATAGGTCCCGGCCAGAAGCGGGGGGCACTGTGAGGATGACCAGCGCCCACACTGGAGGCATCAAGCCACTCCCGGCGAGCAACGCGAAGAGGACCAGCAAACCGAGCGTCGGGAGGGCACGCAATGCTCCAGCGACAGCCACTGCGACAACGCGGCCGCGCCCGGTGTGCCCGATGTAGAGACCGATTGGCACTGCAATGGCGGCGGCGATGAGTAGCACCAGTGCGCTGTACTGCAGGTGCTCCAGCAAGCGGGTGGGGGATTCCACCGCTTCCGGTCCAGTTCTTGGGGGTTTGTCAGCCAGGCAATGGTCTCAGCAAAGATGTTCATGCGGACGCCCCCCCGGGTCCGGGCGAAGGGCCGCGTGCGGCTTCGCGGGTCCCGCTTTGGGCTCGGTGAGCAACGCGTTTCCATCCGGACGCGACGAACTTCCACCTGCCGCACGGGTCCATGGCGTCAAGAGCCGCTCCAACACCACCAGAACCGCATCCATCAACAGCGCCAACACCAGGATTGCGATGATGCCCACCACAACTTCGGTGATGAACGTGCGCTGCAGGCCGTCAGTGAACAGCACCCCAAGGTTGCCCACACCAAGCAGGGCCGCCACGCTCACCAGTGAGATATTGCTGACTGACACCACTCGAAGTCCTGCGAACAGCACTGGCAAAGACAACGGAAGGTCCACCTGGAAGAAGCGGGCCAGGGGTTTGAAACCCATGGCAACGGCAGCGTTTCGGAGGTCGTCATCCACGGAGTCGAAAGCGTCCATCGCGGCACGGACCAGCAATGCCACGGCATAGATGGTCAGTGCCACCACCACGTTCAGCGGATCCAGGATCCGCGTGCCGAGGATGGTGGGAAGAATGATGAAGAGGGCCAGTGAGGGAATGGTGTACAGCAATGAGGTGGCTGTTGCCACCACTGACCTGAGCGTGCTGTTGCGCCTGGCCAGCTGGGCCAAGGGGACCGAAATCAGCAATCCAAAGATCATGGGAATGATCGCCAGCACCATGTGCTGACCGGCCAACCCCAGGACCATGCCACTGTTGGCAAGGAACCACTCCATCAGGTGGCGTCCTCCCTGTGGTGCCGGACTTCTTCGATAAGAGCCAGGACTTCCGGCGCCTTCAGGACTCCGGCCACCCGGCCGTCGTCGTCAACCGCGACGCCAAGGCCCGACGGCGACGACAACGCCGCATCCAGCGCGCGCCGCAGCGTATCTCCCTTGCGGAAGAGCGAACCTCCGGGGATCAGCCCGGCGCCGTCCCGCGGTGAAGACCATCCGAGCGGCCGCGAATCGTCGTCGACAACCAGCGCCCACTCCCCCCCGATTGGCGGCCCGCGTGGTGGCCATCGGAAGGACTCACCATGGTGACAGGGTGCAGCGTCACGGCGTCTGCGGCGTTGAAGGCAAGGTGGCGGAAGCCGCGGTCGCGTCCCACGAAGGAGGCCACGAAGTCATTCGCAGGTGCCCGAAGGATCTCTTCAGGAGCCGCGTATTGCGCGAGCTTGCCACCGACGGCGAAGACAGCCACCTTGTCACCAAGAACAGTGGCTTCGTCGATGTCGTGCGTGACAAACACAATGGTCTTGGCCAGTTCCCGCTGCAGACGCAGAAGTTCCTGTTGCAGTTCGTCACGGACCACAGGATCCACGGCGCTGAAAGGTTCGTCCATCAGCAGGACCGGCGGATCAGCAGCGAGCGCCTGGCAACTCCGACGCGCTGCTGCTGACCACCCGAGAGTTGTGACGGGTATCGCTTGCCCAGGACGGAAGCCAGCCCGACGACGTCGAGCAGTTCCTCCGCGCGTTTCCGCGCAGCCGCCTTGGGTACGCCGTTGAGCCGTGGAACGGTAGCGATGTTATCCAGCACGGATCGGTGCGGAAGCAAGCCGGATGACTGCATGACATAGCCCATGGATCGGCGGAGCTTGGCCGCGGGAACCTGGGAGACATCTTCCCCCCCTGCAACAGTGATGGTTCCGCTGGTGGGCTCCACCATTCGGTTGATCATGCGCAGGGAAGTGGTCTTTCCGCAGCCCGAAGGGCCAACAAACACGGTTATGGCGCCCTTGTCGATGGACATGGTGAGAGAATCCACCGCCGGTTGCCCGCCCTGGTATTGCTTGGTGACGCTCTTGAAATCAATCATGGCTTCGGCCATACCCGGGCTTACCTATCTGTGGTAGAGAACATCGGTAGAGCCAGATGATCATATGCACTCTTATTACTTGGCTGCAAAGCAATCTTCACCCAGCGTAGCCAGCACCACCGACGATGTCAGCGTCGCCACGAGTTCCGTAATGAATCGGCAATGTTCAGCGTTTTCGTCGCTTGCCGCCCTTTCCGGTCCGTTCCTCGGCTTGGTCGTGCTTGTAACGTTCCGCTGCACGCTGGCCTCGGTCCGCTGACATCACCCTTTGGTGCCATTCGCGCTGATAGGCACGGCGGGCCGCAGCGTCATGCTTCCTGGCCAAGGCCGCCAGTTCGCGTTGCAGCTTCAGGTAGCTGGCCCAGCGCCGGGGATCCAGGATTTCCTCCGCGAGCGCCTCCTGGACTGCGCATCCCGGCTCTGCTTGGTGGGCGCAGTCCGTGAAGCGGCACCGGGAGAAAAGTTCCTCCAGATCGCCGAACATCTCGTCCATGCCCTCGTCGGCGTCGAAGAGCCCGAACCCGCGGACTCCCGGCGTATCCATCAGCACGGAGCCGCCCGCCAGAGGTACCAACTCCCGCGAGGTGGTGGTGTGTTTGCCCTTGCCGTCGCCTGCCCGGACCTCGCCTGTCTGCTGGAGCTCACGCCCCCGCGAGGCGTTGATAAGCGTCGATTTCCCGGCACCGGAAGGACCCAGGAGAACCAAGGTGGCGCCTTGAGGAATTCGCTGCATCAATTCGTCGAGGCCATCGCCCTGCTCCGCGGAGGTGGTAACGACGTCAACGCCCGCGGCCTGAAGGATGACTTCCCCCCCCACGACGTCGTCCGCGAGGTGGGCGAGGTCAGCCTTGGTGATGACCACCAGCGGCGTGGCGCCGGAGTCCCACGCAGCCACCAACGTCCGTTCAAGTCGGTTATGTGTCAGCGGACGGTCCACAGGGACAACCACCGCAACAATGTCGATGTTGCTGCCCAGTATCTGTTCTTCCGACGAGGCTTCAAAGGCCCGCTTGCGGCTCAGCGCCGAATGGCGGGGGGGAAGGACCTCGACGACGGCGGCTCGCCAGCGTTGTTGTGGCCTAGCCATACCCAGTCTCCGGTGGCCGGGACAAGCCCATGCGCGGGATAGGGCAAATGCAGGAGACCTTGGGCCGATGCGACGAGCACCCGGTTCCTGTCCAGGCGCACTACGCGGCCGGGTGTGGCCGTTTCCTGGTTCCCGGGGGGCGCTGTGGGCGCGGAAAAGCTCCGCGGTTTTGTCGGTGAAGCCGTACTCCACTGGTCCGTTTAATGGGTGAGTGGGCAGCTGCTTGATGGAACTAAAAGAAGGGTCGCTTGAAGCGTAAGTGTTCAATGTAATGCCTCTGAGGAGGCCCGGCCGCCTAGTTTTGGCAGGCTGATGCCGGGGCAGGAATGATGGGCTGATGACGGCGCGCCGCAACGTAGTGCGGGGGGGCGCGCAAGATCGTGGCAATCATCAAATCCACCTCCTCGGCATCCAGGCCGGCAGCTGATGGGCCGGCAACGATGTTCAGCGTAGCCAACATCGGGCCCTTTTGGCTAGGCCTTATGGCACACCTTCCGGTTGGCTTAGCTCAGCTTCCCGTCCGCCGGGCGCTCCCGGTGCAGGCGCAGTGCCGTGTCCACCAACGACACCCGGTTGAGTTTCCCAATGTCCTTCAGGGGGGGGATCCACGCGGCGTGCGTGGTGCTCCCGTCCACCTCATGGGTCAGTTCTCCGCCCACCACCGTTGCCTCGTAGACCAGTCGGATGGCCTGAAAATCCTTGACCGAACCGTCGGGGGGGCGGACATCAGCAGGCCAATGGCCGACGTCGATACCCAGCATGCGATCAATGCGCGCTTCATACCCGGTTTCCTCGAAGACTTCACGCCTGCAACCGTCCACCGGATGTTCCGCCAGATCCAGGCCTTCGCCCGGTAGCGTCCAGCCTTCCTTGCCGTCCTGCTTCCAGTACGCAAGCAGGATCTTGTCCTCTTGGACAATCACGGCGTAAGCGGCTGGGCGGGTATCGAACTGGAGGGTCATGGAGTCAGCATAAATCCTCGGGCCGGACTCTACGGAAGCTCGGCCGCCGAGATCGGACCTGCTTCTTCCGGACCCAAGTCAGGCGCTTCGCGAAGTTCGACGACGGTCCCTGGTTTCCCGAGTTCCAGCACCTTGATGCTGTTTCGGCCGGTTTTAAGCAAAGGAGCCGGTGCGTAGAGCGTCACCTGTGGGCCCTTATCCCAGTACCTGCCAGGAGGAAGCCATTGAGCCAGACGAAGCCCTTCCCCCCCGAGTCGGGCAAGGCAATGTAAGTGTCGGCCGGTTCCCGGACCTCGAAGTCAACGCCTGCCAACCCCCCCTCAAGGTCTTGCTGCGTCCAGTCTGCGAGGGCAACAGGTGTCTGCGTCCAGTGGAAGGTGTAGCGCTGGTTGACGAGGACGCCGCCCAGAATTCCCTTCCCATGACCCGTCAGTGGTCCGTAGTTGATGCGGCCGAGGTTCTCCACCAGGATCTCAAGCTTGGCGGGGATGCCCGTGCCGCTGACGGGCAACCCCCCCTCGGAACCGTTGACGTCGTCCAGGACACCAGCAAAAGTGCCGTCCACCCACACGTAGGCACGGTCATTCAGGCCAGTGATCTTCACCCGGCTCTCCGAGGGAGCGTCCGGACGGCCAGGAAGGATGGCTTCGGCGGCGTAGAGGATCATGCCCGCGTCGAGTCCCAGCTGCTCGAAGCTAAGTGGCCGCACGCTGCTGACAGGTTTGCCGGCTTCCCGCACAAGCTCCAGCAGGTCCGGGCCCGCGGTCAAAGGCAGGGACTGCGCCGGAAGTACCGGTGCGTCAGCCAACAACTCCTGGGGGGGAGGTCGGGTAGCTTCTCTATGCCCTGTGCCCGGAAGAACTCCCTGCGGAAAGCATGGAACTTGGGCGTCAGGGCCCCGTTCTCTGCGATGGGCGCGTCTGAGTCGTAGCTGGTAACCGTCGGCTGCAGCATGGTGCCATCGTGATTGCTGCCGGAGGTGAGGCCGAAGTTAGTCCCGCCGTGGGCCATATAGGCGCAGAGTGAGCCACCGAGATCGAGCATCTTGCGTGCTTCCAACGCGGCGTCCTCGGCGTCCCGGCGGTGATGGTGTTCGCCCCCCCAGTGGTCGAACCAGCCGCCCCCCAGAACTCAACGTTGAAGAACGGCTCGCCGGGCCGGCGTCGCTGCCATGTGGCCACCGCTTCGTCGCCCCCCCGCTTCCCAGCGTTGCGGTCGCCCAGGTTCCTTCGATGGAACCGCCGTCGAGGAAATAGTCCGTGCCGCCGTCGGCCGTGAACAGGAGTTCAGTGATGCCGCGATCCTCCAGGACGCGTCGGTTCCAGCGGATGTATTCGTGGTCGTCGCCGTAGCTGCCGTATTCGTTTTCAATCTGAACGGCCACCACAGGACCGCCCGCTGACGCCTGCCGTGAGGCGATGATCGGGAGGAGCTGATCGAACCATTCCTCGATGGCACCCGTGAATTCCGGGTCCATGCAGCGCAGGCCGATGCCGGGAATGCCGGTTAGCCAGGCGGGGAAGCCACCGTTGTCCCACTCGGCGCAGATATACGGGCCAGGGCGGACAATGACGTCGAGCCCCCCCTCCTCGGCCGCCAGGTCAATGAAGTGGCCCAAGTCCCGCCAACCACTGAAGTCCGGCCCCCCCTCATCGCGCGTAGGCTGGTGGAAGTTCCAGGCAACATATGTGTCCACCGTGTTAGCGCCCATCGCTTTAAGTCGACGCAGCCGGTCCTGCCACAGGTCCGGGTGTACACGGAAGTAGTGGATGGCTCCGGCGAGGATGCGATACGGTTCACCCGAACGGTAAAGGACTGCGTCTCGGTAGCTCAGGAGGGCGTTGTTCACGTGGAACAGATTAGCTCAATTTCCAACATTTATGCACAGGTGATGATCGCATGACCAATCTTGATACTTCCCCCCGCAGAGGAAGTCTGCCCCGCGGTGCCGGAAGGTCAAGGTCCCTGCGTTCAGTTGTGGCCCGAGCGCGAGTTCCTTTGGGCGGCGTGCGCGCCATGAACGTCATGAGGACGCTGCCCCAGCGGGGGGGACTGCCGACTGTGGGTGCCTGGTGTTTCCTGGACAGTTTCGGTCCCGACCGGGTGGCCATGAGCGTACTCCCCCCCCACCCACACTGCGGACTTCAAACTGTCACATGGCCCCCCCTGGAAGCGCCGTACGGCACCGCGACAGCGTAGGCAGCGATGTAGTGGTCCGGCCCGGCGAGCTGAACATCATGACGGCAGGCCATGGCATCTCCCATTCCGAGTTCTCCGTCCTTCCGGCCACTACCGGGACCGGGTCCAGTCCACTGGTGGAAGAAATTCCGATGTCCCGAGGACTCCAGCTGTGGGTTGCCCTTCCGGACGAGCACAGGCACCGTGCGCCGTCATTTGAACAGGTGAGGGACCTGCCGGTAGCGGTGGGCGAAGGCTTTACAGCCACCGTGATGGTGGGCGAATTTGCCGGACAGCGCTCCCCCCCGCCACGATGTTCAGCCGATTGTTGGAGCCGACATCACGGGCACGGGGTCCCTCGAATTGCCCTTGCGGCCCGATTTTGAGCACGCCGTACTGGTCCTGGATGGCCACGTCGTGATCGATGGCCAGGACATCGAGGCTGGTCCCCCCCTGGCCTACTTGGGGGGCCGGCAGGTCCAGCCTTGCCGTCCAGGCGCAGCCGAACACCCGCTTCATGCTCCTCGGCGGCGAACCGTTCGGCGAAGACCTGCTCATGTGGTGGAACTTCGTGGGCAGGACGCATGAGGAAGTGGAAAAGGCCCGTGAGGAGTGGGAAGCCGAAGGATCGCTCGACGACGACGCTGCCGCCAGCTCACGCTTCGGCTTCGTCCCCCCCAGGCATGGTCCTGATGCAGGACCGGAGGCTGGCCGTATTCCCGCCCCCCCGCCGCTCCCGGGCGTCAAGCTACGGCCACGAACCCGCGGCTAAGTTTTGTACGGCTAGTCCCGCTGCTCCGCTACGAGCCGCGGGACGCCGAACACGGGATCCTGTTGAAGAATGCGCACATCAGTAATGCCGTTTTGGGCCAGCCTGGCCTTGAACGCTTCCTGGAGCCGCGGGACGTTCATGCCAAGTCCGCTGCCGAGGATCACTGGACCGTCCAGGCCCAATTGACGGACGGCCTGTTCGGCGAGTTCAGCCAAGTCGCGGCCTGCTTGCTCCACTAGTGCCCGACTTATGTCGTCACCGGCGTCGGCGGCTTCCACTACCAACCGGGCCTGCTGCGCCCAGTAGCGGCGGCCGGTGTCCGGGGGGGAGTGGAACAGTGCGATCAGCTTGCCGGGTTCCTCCACACCGACGGAGTCCAACAGTGCACGGCTGAGCCGGTCAGGCTCCAGGCCCTGGTTCATCCGGCGCAGGCTGTGCCGAACGGCCTCGCGCCCCAGCCAGTAGCCGCTTCCTTCGTCGCCCAGGAGATAGCCCCAGCCACCTGCCCGGGCTTCCTCGCCGGCGTCGTTCTTTCCCCACGCGGCCGAGCCGGTCCCGGCAATGACCGCGACGCCCGTGCCCGCTCCCCCAGCCGCCAGCAACAGCCGTGAATCGTGAACCACCGTGATGCGGGCACCTGGGGCGTGCGGTGCGATGAGGTCGGCGAGCGCCTGGGCGTCTTCGTCCGTATCGATCCCCCCCTGCACCGGCGTACACCTGGTCAATGTGGCCCCCACCGATTTTCCCGAACAACTCAGCGAGGTTCGCTGCGGCCACGTCCCGGCTAACATTTTGGACGTTGGAGCTGCCTGCGCTCTCATCCCGGACCGGCGATCCGTTGTGGAACCGCACGCCGCGGGTTTTCGTGCCGCCGATGTCGAGGCCGATGACAGTGCCGCTCACGGCTTCCTGGGCGGCGTGGGAATGCGTGGCAGAGTCAGGATTGTTCACCGTGAAAGACTAGCTTGGAGCGTCCGGAGGAGAAACCGCACATGCCTGAATCCCTGTTTGGTACACCGTTTGTTGCAGCTCCCATGGCCGGGGGAACGTCCACGCCGCGTTGGTGAAAGCAGTTCATGAGGGTGGTGGACTGGGTTTCATCGCTGCCGGCTACAAGAGCTCCGAAGCCATGACGGCTGAAATTGCTGCCACGCGGGAACTCAATATTCCGTTTGGCATGAACGTGTTCGTACCGGACCCAAGCCAGCTCCCGCCCGGCCCTGAAGCACGGGCGGAACTTGAGGCATACCGGGCGGAACTGGAACCCGAAGCGGCCCGTTACGGCGTGACGCTACCTCCCCTCCGGCTCGATGACGACGACGCCTGGCAGGACAAGATCGATGCCCTGCTGGCCGACCCCCCCGTGGAGTTCGTGAGCTTCGCTTTCGGCCTGCCGGGAAAGCCGGTGGTCCAGGCCCTGCAAAAAGCAGGCACCAGGGTCATTTCCAGTGTTACCAGTGTGGACGAGGCTCTTGCGGCTGCAGAAGAGGGCCCCCCCGATGCCATCGCAGTGCAGCACAGCTCCGCGGGCGGACACACGGCAGCCTTCCTGCCCGGCCCGCAGGGACCAGCAGCCCGTACGACGGCGGAACTGGTGGCCCAGGTGCGTGCCGCCGTCGGACTTCCCCCCCTCATCGCTGCCGGAGCCATCATGAATACCGCAGTGCTGCGCGACGTGCTGGCCGCTGGCGCGGTAGCAGCGCAAGTCGGGACCGCCTGGTTCGGACTGAAGAGAGCGGTGCACGGAAACCGCACAAGGACGCGCTGGGTGACCCTGCCTTCACGGGGGGGACAGCAATGACCCGGGCATTCACGGGGCGCTGGGCACGTTCGCTGGTCAATGAATTCGTCCGCGACCATCTGGACGCGCCGGAGGGTTATCCGGCCATCCACCACCTCACCAGCCCCGTCCGGCTGCATCATCCGCGGCAGGTGATCCCCCCCATCGCCTCAACCTGTGGGCAGGGACCGGCTGGCAGCAGGCCAGGGAGGGATCTGCGAAGGACGTGGTCAGGGAGTTCCTGAACGGGCTCTGACAAGTTCGGCGAGCAAGTCGCCGCCCTCGGTGACCACGAGTTCCCGGAACAGCCTGACGGCGTCCGGTTCGAAACTCCGCTCCCTCCAGGCGATACCGATCTGCCGGAATGCCAGGTCCGATTCGATAGCCACTTCAACGAGCCCAAGTTCGGCCTCAGGAAGGAACTGGCCGGTCCCTGAACCGGGTCCCGCTGGCGGCAGGATGCTAAAGCCCAGCCCGGCCGAGACCAATCCACGGGCAGAGGTGGACTCCTGGACTTCAAAAGCAATCCGCGGCCTGAATCCGGCTTCGCGCAGGAGCGCTTCGCCCAACGCCCGAAGGCCCACCCCCTCCGGAGGGTGATGTACGGTTCGTGCCGGAGTTCGGAGAGGCGGACGCTGGACTTTCCGGCCAGAGGGTGCCGGTAGTGCAGCACCGCGCGCAATGGCTCGCGGTACAAGGGCAGAGCACGAATACCCCCCCGCCCCCCCTCCGGCGCGATGGGTGCCGTCAACGCGAAATCCATGTCCCCCGTTAGCCAGCTGCCTCAGGCAATCGTCGCGTGGACTGCCAGAGTTCGAACACAGTGTGCGGGTGGTGTGCGCGGAAGGCGCTGATGAGCAAGGGAAGGGTGGCTTCACCGAAGGTGTGTTGGAACGAAACCCCGATCCTGCCCCCCCTCACAACGTCAGATTCGTGCCGCACCCTGTCCAGCCCGGCTTGGAAGTCCTCCAGCGCTGCCTCGATGTAGGGCAGCAGCGTCCGCGCGGCCGGTGTCAGGCGAATGCCACGACCCTCGCGGATCAGCAGGTCCATCCCCACGATGGCGCTGGCCCGTGCAACGGCCCTGCTCACTGTCGACTGTGGAACGCCGAGGATCTCGGCTGTTTCGGTCATGTGTTCCGTCCGGCCGAGTTCCGCCAAGACAGGCAGCAGAGGGAGCAGTTGAACGAGCTGTTGGTGATCGGGTTCCATAAAGCTCCATTATTGGCAGGATCAATTCATGCACTATTGCATCAATCCTAAGTGACCTATGCATTGGAACATGGTGTCCACCCAGCCTAATCTGGCTCGGTGAGCAAAGCAACCTCCAAGCCCAGCACCGACTCCTGGGAGGGACACGTCAAAGGTTCCCGCGGTTATAGTCGCGTCCTGGCCGCTTTGGCGCTTGCCGGGGGGGTTGCGACCTTCGCGCAGTTGTACTCCACGCAGGCCGTACTTCCACTCATGGCCGCGGACCTCCGGATCACGGCGGCCGAAGCGGCCTTGAGCATTTCCCTCGCCACTGTGGGCTTGGCAGTCACTGTGCTGCGTGGTCCTTTGTGGCCGACAGGATTGGCCGGGTCCGCGCATGGCCATCGGCATCGCCGTCGCCACGCTCTTGGGGGGGTTGCTGGTGCCTCTGGCACCCACAGTGCCCTGGCTGTTGGGGGGCTCCGAACTCTGGAAGGTATGGCCCTGGGCGGAATCCCGGCCATCGCCATCGCCTACCTCAATGAGGAAGTTACTAAAATCCATACCGCCCTCGCCGCGGGAACCTACGTTGCCGGAACTACCTTGGGTGGTTTGGCCGGGCGATTGGTCGCCGGACCTGTTGGAGAACTTTGGGGGGTGGCGCGCCGCGGCGCTGGCTGTTTCCCTGCTGGCCACCGTTTCAGCAGTCTTGTTCCTGGTTCTTGTTCCGAAGCAACGCCGGTTCAGTCCCGCCCCCGCCCATGGGATTTCGCGGCGCCCTGCGAACCCTCGGCCGGCATTCGAGTAATCCCAAGTTGGTGTCGCTGTACCTGCAGGCCTTCCTGCTCATGGGTGGCTTTGTTGCCGTTTACAACTACCTCGGATTCCGATTGCATGCCGAACCTTTTGGGCTTCCTGCGACCGTGGTCAGCCTTATTTTCCTTGCGTACCTATCCGGGACCATCAGCTCACGATGGGCCGCGGGGGGGCTGACCACCAGGTTCGGTCGGCGGAACGTCCTGGTGGCAGGTATTGCCATCATGTCGGCAGGTTTGGCAATGACGTTGGTGGAGAACCTCGCAGCCACCCTTGCCGGCCTGGTGATCTTCACTGGCGGCTTCTTCGCAGCCCATAGCGTTGGGTCCGGATGGACGGGAGCTATTGCCACCACGGGCCGAGCGCAGGCAGCGTCCCTGTACAACCTGTCCTACTACCTGGGTTCCAGCGTCATCGGTTGGGCCGGCGGGCTTGCCTTTCAGGCGTTTGGGTGGCCGGCTTTGGCGTTGAGCGTCATCGCACTGTCATGTACGACGGCGGCAGTCACCTTGATAGTGCACCGCCCACGGCTAAACTCCCGCTGATTTCAGCCGGGCTGCCCCCCCTACAATCGGAGGCATGACACAGGTCACGAAAAGCCGGGAACTGTCGTCGCCGGAGCGTTTGCAGGCGTTTACGGATGCCGTGGTGGCGATTGCTTTAACGTTGTTGATCCTGCCCCCCCTCATGGAGAGTGTGGGTGAACTGGCGGACCACGATGGCACAACGGCCGAGTGGTTGGCGGAAGAACAGTACGCCCTGCTCGGGTTTGTCCTAAGCTTCATCCTGATTGCCGTTTTTTGGGTGCACCACCACAAGCTGTTCCGCAGCGTCAAGCGCGTGGACCCGGGCTTGTTGTGGCTGACGGTGGCATGGATGTTCACTATTGTGGTGATGCCCGTGGCCACATCACTGTCCACCCAGATGCAGTCTGACTGGGCGCAGCCCTTGTCTACATTGGAACCCTGTTCGCCACCAGCCTCATGCTCCTTCTGGCCCGTGCTATTTGCGTACCCACCCCCGATCTCCACACCATGGATGACGCTGATGCGGTGTCAGGAATTCGAGCGAGCGGCATCGTTTCCGGACTTTTCCTGTTGGCGCTTGTTTTGGCCCTTGTCATTCCGGGCGCAGGAAACTGGCCGCTGCTGGTGATGCTGCTTAGTGAGCCTCTCCAACGGCTTGATCGGAGATGGGCCCGCCGACGCCCCCCGCCAAACGATAGTCACCTGAAGATTTCACGGATTAGGATGGACAAAAGGCAATTTCAGGAGGATCCGTGAGCAACCCCCCCACGAAGAATGTTCGGTCAAGCCCGGGCAGCGCAGAGCCGCTCGACGCGATCGACGAACGAATCCTCGCCGCGTTGGTGGACGACGCCCGTATCTCCAACAAGCAGCTGGCTGAACTTGTAGGAATCGCCCCCCCCTCCACTGCCCTGATGCGCACCAGGGCGCTCTCCGAACGGGGGAATCATTGAGGGATTTGAAGCGATCTTGAGCCTGCCGGCCATCGGCCGTTCTGTTCAGGCCCTCATTGCGGTTCGCCTCCGCGCCCATGACCGTGACCAAATCGACCGCTTTACGGCGCGGGTTCCCAAACTCCCGGCCGTCATTTCCACTTTCCACACCACCGGTTCAGTGGACTACCTGCTGCACATCGCCGTCGCCAATACGGACGACCTCCGCAACTGGCTCCTGGACAACCTCGCCACCGATCCCGTGGTGGGTCACACGGAAACCACCATGGTGTTCCAGCACATTCCCGGCAACCGGGGACCGCTGCCCGAATAAACGGAGCAGCTCAGGAACGCAAGGCGCTTCGAAGGGACACCGCCGCAAGCGACAAGGCAGCCAGGCCGCACAAAGCAGTGAAACCCACGACGGCGGGCTGCAGGCCGAGCGCCGAGACAGCCAGCCCCCAGCCCAATCACCGGAACAGCACTCCCCAGATAAGTGATGACGTAGACGGTGCTGATGACCTGGGCGTGGCGGGCGGCTTCCACTTTCCCGGCCACTTCGTTGAATACCTGTCGAAAAGCAATCCCTTGTCCCACTCCGGCGGTGATGCTTGCTGCCACCAGCAACCAGGGGCTGGACCATGCTGCGGCGGCTCCCACCAAAACAACCGAGACCCCCCAGTACGGCAAGCGCCACGGGGACAACGAAACGTCCGCGTGCACCCAGCAGTTGGCTCAGCTGAAGCGCCCAAAGTGACGCCGGCAAGCAGTCCGATCAGCGGCCTGGAATCGGCGTGGACAACGCTGGCGAAATACCCGGGCGCCAAGGACAGGCAGAAGCCGAACACCGCGAAACTCAGGAACCCGGTAGCCGAAGCCATCCAGAATGCTCCGCGCGCATCATGCGATATGGACGGTTTCCGGGGGGGCAAGGACCTTCAGTGGCTTCGGTCCTTCCGCCGGTGCGATGGCTGGCCTGGCTTTCAACAGCCACAAGGGAATGAGGCAGCTACCAACACCGCGGAGTGCACATAGTACGGAGTGCGCGTCGGGTCCGGCAGGAGCGACAAGAGACCACCGATTGCAGGGCCCGCGGCCACGCCGCCGGCAGAGGAAAGCAACGTAAAGCGGGACGCCCAGTCGGGCCGCTGGGGCAGTAATTCGCGCAGTGCAGCGGAACTGGCTCCCGTGGCTAGCCCAACCGCCACGCCTTGCAGCGCCCGGCCCAGGGACAAGGTGATGAGAGTGTCCGCGTTCGCGAAGATGACGCCTCCCGCCAAACCGACGAGGACAGCGAGCACCAGCGCTGCCCTCCGCCCGATGTGGTCCGACCAATGGCCCGCCACCATGAGAACGGCTACGAGTGCGAGAACGTAGCTGGAGAACGCAACCGTCACGCCGAGCGAAGACATGCCGATCCTGGCTTGCAGCAACGGGTACAAGGGCGTAGCCAGGTTGGCGCCGACCAGCAGCGTAAAGATTACAACCCCCCCGGCCAGGACCAACCTGGCAGTGGTGGAGGCATCCCATCCCCCCCAGCGTTCGGCGGTAACCGGACGCATGCGGAGTTCGCTCAAGACAGTCATTTTCCATGCCTTCGGACTCGGTGGCCGGACTGTTTGTTTCCTTGTGAGAATTGCAGCCCAGCTATGTAGTGATGGCAATAGAATGCAGTAGCACTGATCTTTGAGGGCTATCAGAATGCAAGAATTGAGCAGAACACTCAAAGTAGTACGAGCCAAGTGAGCTGGAGTGACCATTTGAACACCCTTGACCCCCCCCTGGACCTGAAGATCCTCTTGGAACTGATCAAAGACCCCCCCGCATCCAGATCGCGGAGTTAAGCGACGAACTGGGCATAGCACGCAATACAGCCCAAAGCAGGGTCAAGCGCCTTCTCCGTTCAGGTGTGCTGCAAGCCGCTGGGCGGGAAGTGGACCTCGAAAAGGTGGGCTACGACGTCGTCGCTTTCGTCACGATTGAAGTCACCCACCGGGAACTCGACGGCGTCATCGGCGCCTTGCGCCTGATCCCCCCAAGTGTTGGAGGTCCATGAAATCTCCGGCCGCGGCGATCTCTGGTGCCGCGTGGTGGCAACGGATACACACAACCTCCAGTCAGCTTTGCGGTCAGTACTCCGTACCAAGGGAGTCATCAGGACCGAAACAGTGTTGGCCCTGCACACCCATATCCCGTACCGTACTGAGCCCCTCATCGGGAGAATGGCCGCAACACCAACACGGTCCAGGCAAGAAGGCCGGAGCGCGAGCCAGAGGCCTGAACGCACTAGGCTTTTAGGCATGGATTGGCTCTCACACATCTCCCAGATCAACTGGCTCGCCGTACTTCTGGCCTTCGTTTCAAGCATGGTGATCGGCTTCGTCTGGTACATGCCGGCTGTGCTTGGCCGGAAGTGGATGCAGGCAATCGGCAAAACCGAAGACGACCTCAAGAACATTGAAGGCGGCGCAGGCATCTGGGTTCCCATGATGGTGGCAGCTGCCGTGACCAGCATTCTCCTCGCTGTCCTCATCAGCGCCCTGGACCTCAACACTTTCCTTGCCGGCGGTTTCTTCGCGCTGATCCTTGCCTTGGTATTCCGCGCCGGCGGCCATGTCATTCATAACGGCTTCGCCGGGCGCCCATGGGCAGTGACCCTCATCGACTCCGGCCACGACATCGTGGCAATGACCGTCGCGGGCGCCATCATCGGGGGGGCCATGCAGTAGCGTTCAACCAGTGACCATTATCGACAACGCCGTATATGTAGACGGCGTACGCACTGCCACCCCCCCGCAAAACCTCGAACAGACATTTGAGACACTCGCGGAACACGGCGGCATGGCTTGGATTGGCCTCTACCGTCCCACCAAAGACGAAATGGCCGCCGTCGCCGAAGAGTTCGGGCTTCACGAACTCGCCGTGGAAGATGCCGTCTCCGCGCACCAGCGACCCAAGCTGGAGCGCTACGACCACAACCTGTTTACGGTCCTCCGTCCGGCGCGGTATCTGGACGAAACCGAAACTGTGGAGTTCGGCGAGCTCCACGTCTTCACGGGACCGAACTTTGTGGTGACCATCCGGCATGCCGAAACCGGTGGCGTGGCCCGGGTGCGCAAGCGGCTGGAGGAACGCCCGGATCTCCTCCGCCACGGCCCGGAGGCAGTGCTGTACGCCTCCTGGACCAAGTGGTGGACGACTACGCCCCTGTGGTTGCAGGTCTTGAAAACGACATTGACGAGATTGAGGACCAGCTCTTCAGCGGCGACAGCGCCGTATCCCGCCGTATCTATGAGCTCGCCCGCGAAGTCATCCAGTTCCAGCGTGCCATTCATCCCCCTGCCGGACATGATGGTGCTCCTGGAGAAGGGCTTCGAAAAGTACGGCGTGGACATCGAGCTGCAGCGCTCCCTCCGGGACGTCGAGGACCACGTCCAACGCGTGATCTCCAGGCAAACTCGTTCCGGGATCTCCTCCAAAACGCCCTCACCCTTGACGGCACGCTGACCGCCAACCGCCAGAACGAGGCCAGCGCTGCCCAAAACGAGCAGGTCAAGAAGATCTCCTCCTGGGCTGCCATCCTCTTCGCTCCATCCTTCGTGGCAGGCGTCTACGGAATGAACTTCGACCATATGCCTGAGCTGCATTGGGACTTTGGCTATCCACTGGCTGTTGGCTCATGTTCGGCGCCGCATTGCTCATGTATGTCATCTTCAAACGCAAAGGCTGGTTGTGACGCCGCCGCTAAGGCCTGATCCGCGCACTCCGCGGGACGTCATGAGGACTTTGGTTGAGGGCATGGCGCACGACGCCGCGCGGTCGGGTTTTGAGCTCGAATCCAGCCAGCGGCAAGCAGCCGGGCGACTGGCGGCATTTGGCGCCCAAGTAACCCGCCGCCGTCGGGCGCTTCCCCCCCGGAAGCCGCCTCGAAGCCTATACCTCCACGGACCGTCGGCCGCGGTAAAACCTGGTTGATGGACAGCTTCTACGGACGGCTTGAGGCGCGGAAGCGGCGTGTCCACTTCCACGATTTCTTTAGAAAGCTCCATAGCGGCGCGCATGCTGTGGAGTCCGGCAATGGACCAGCAATCCAGCAGTCAGTGGACGCGCTGCTGGACGGCGTGGAGGTTCTGTTCTTTGACGAGTTCCACGTCCACGACATCGGCGACGGCATGTTCATTTCCCGTTTGCTCCGGGCCGCGGCGCAGCGTCGGATTCCCCTTGTGGTGACATCCAACTACGCACCGGACGACCTACTGCCCAATCCCCCCCTATGGCATGACCATTTCCTGCCCACCATCGAGGCGATCAAGGAGATGATGGATACCGTGGAAATCACTGGCGCCTCGGATTTTCGTCGCTATCCGGTTGCTGGAACCGACCCCCGCTGCCGATAGTGGTGCGTTCCGCTCAGGCCGCATTATTTCCCCCCCGGCACACCCCGACAGCTGGGGCGCTTGGGCTTGTTCCAGCCAACGCCCCCGCAAAGCCGCGTTTTGACCCCCCACCACCCAACCGATCGTGGTCAAGAACTCCGATCCGGATCTCCTGTGGGTTGGATTTGAGGAACTGTGCGGTGGATTGACCTCGACGTCGGACTTTCTCGCCTTGGCTGAAACATTCAGGACATGGGTCATCGACGACGTTCCCTCGCCGGCCGATGATGCTGCGTCCGCGCCAGCTTGGCAGCGGTTCAGCAACGTGGTGGATGTCCTTTACGACCAGGACATCACCCTGTTCCTGGTGGGCGATGGACCTCTCGACTGGGACGTTGAGCCAAGCGGCACTGCCCTGCCGGTAGACCTTGCGCGCATCGCCAGCCGATTGTCCTTATTGAGCCGCTCCCATCCGGACAAAGACATGGACAGCGAAGAGGCCGCCGGAAGCTAAGCATCCAGCGGCCCCCTTGAGGCACTTAACCGAGGCAGTTACCTAGATGACCCCGCCGGCGCCGATGGCGCGCTGGTGTCGTGTCCGCCGTCGCCTACGGTTTCGCGCGCGACGTAGTTCTCGATGTCGAAGAGGTTCTCGGCACGTTCCGTGATGTTCAGCAACGTGGTCATTGAGGCAACTTCCTCGACCTGTTCCTTCAGGAACCACAGCATGAACTGCTCACCCAAAGCATCGCCCTCTGCACGGGCAACGCGGAACATCTCCTCAATGCTCCGGGTAACTTCCTTTTCCTGCTCCAAGGCGAGGGCGATGGGCTCCTTGGCGTTGCTGAAGTTGTTGCGCACCGGGGCGATACCCGGGATCTCCACGTGCACGTTGCGGTCCAGCATGTATTGGACCATCATCATGGCGTGATTGCGCTCTTCGAGGGACTGGCGATAGAAGTGACGGGCCAGCTGCGGCAAGTCTTCGCCATCAAAATACACAGCTACTGCGATGTATTGCTGGGAGGCCGCAAACTCATTGGCGACCTGGGCGGACAACAGCTCATTGAAAGTCTTCTTAGCCATGGCTCGATCCTACAACCGGGCCATGACACTTTTGTGGGTGAGCTTCGCCACTGCTGGAGCCATCAACCGCTCAAGCGAGCAACAGGCCGAACCCCCCCACTCCTGCCGCTGCAGCAAGAACGCTTGCCGCCATGGATCCCAAGCCGTTAATGAGCGCCAGGCCCGTCCTGCCACTTTGAATCAGCCGGATGGTCTCCAGGCTTGCCGTACTGAACGTGGTGTATCCACCGAGGAAGCCTGTTCCCACGATTAAGAACAGCGACTCAGGTGCTTGGCCCCGCATCAGCAGTCCGGCAAGGAACCCGAGCGCCAAGGAACCTGAGACATTGATCAGGATGGTTCCCCCACGGGAGGGCCGTCTTGAAGCGCTGCCTCATGAAACCGTCAACCATGAACCTGACAGCTGCGCCGATTCCGCCCGCGAGCGCAAGGAGTATCACCGTCATTGTTGGCGTCCGGTTGCACGCCGATGGTGCCAGGCACCTAACCAGATGCCCACAGTCGTGGCCGCGGCTCCACCGAGCAGGCTCACAGCCAAGTATCCGACAGCTCCAGGTGCCTCACCCACCGTAAACAAGTGAACTGCGTCCAAAGCGAGGGTGCTGTAGGTGGTGTATGCCCCCCCAGGAACCCCGTACCCAAGGCGAGCCGCAAAACCCGGCGATTACCGACGTCGGACCCTCTGCGGGAAAGTCCTTCCAGAAGGGCGCCCAGTGCCAACGCGCCGGAGAGATTAATGACCAGGGTGGGAAGCGGCCAAGCATTTGGCGCCGGTATCACCAGTCCCAAGCCGTACCGGGCGAGCGCTCCGAACACCCCCGCCCGCTGCAACTATGCCGATGAAGCCCCACTGACGGTGGAGTGCTTTTGTTGCCTCAGTCGTCGTCATCGTCGTCCGGGACCCTGGGGGGGTTCACGGGGGGGACAACGAGCACTGGCAGGTCTTGACGATGGAACAGATGCCGGGCCACCGAACCGGCCGTCAGCTCTTTGAGGGCGGCCGTCAGTTTATGCTCCCGCGTACCCACCACGATCATGGAGGCGCCGATATCCCCGGCCTCGCGTGCCAGAGCACGCGCGGGCTCCCCCCCGCGAGCGGCACGATGGACCACTCGACGTCCAGGCCATCAAGCTGGTGGGCAATGGTCGCCGTCAGTGATTCCGGAATGCCTTGGGCTCCGGCAACCCCCCATCCGGATCAATCGGGGCGGCCGGACCGCCCGCTGTTCCGTCCACGGGATACACCGTGACATCCGCATAGGCGCAGACCAGTGAAACACCCGCGCTGGCGGCAACCTGTGCTGCCCGCTCCACAACGATGGCATGTTGCCCGGGCATCACCCCCCCCACCAGGATGGGGGCCGGACATGTTGCCGGAGGCCTCGGGACGTGGGGTGGGGGTCTCAGTCACAGGGCAATTCTACGACGACGACGGCTGGCTTACAGATGTCCCCCGGCCCGACCACAACCCGTAGAGCAGCGGAACCACCGACCCGATCATCAGCACATTGCCGAGCACTAGGTCGTCGGCCCTCATCACGGATCCAGCCACCAGCATTGCTCCGAAGATCAGCGCACCCACTGCTCGCTTTAGCAAGACGATAATGCGGGCCAGTTGTTGTTCCAGCCGCCGGTTGGATACCTGCAGTGAGCCGTCCTCAAGCTTGGTGACCAGTCCGTCGAGCCTTTTCGGCAGGCGCAAGGCGACCGCAGCGGCGTCGAACGCCTGTGCAGCGACGTCATTGACGAGATTGCTGCGCTCATCCCGCAGCAATTGTGCCGCATACGGTTCCACCGAATCCCAAAGATTGAAACGGGCGTCCAGCGAACTGCATACCCCCGACGTGAGCGACATTGCGCGGATGATGAGCAGGAAATTCTCCGGCAACTGAAACGGAAGCGATCTGATCACGTTGCCGAACTCCGCACCAAAATCACGGAATTCCCGCGGATCCACATCGCGAAGTTCAGCGAAACCCATCCCGCCAAAACGCGCGAACAGCTGCGTCATTGCCCGCTCCAACTCGGCAGTATCAGCCGAGGGCATCAAGACGCCGACGTCGCTGATGGCGGCGACGAGGCCCTTTCCATCCCGCGAGGCAGCCGCGATCAGGAGTTTACGCAGTCCGCTCCTGGTCTTCGCAGGGACCTCGCCCATCATCCCAAAATCGATGAACGTCAGCTTCCAAGGATGTTCCGTTGATCCGGCATTGGGTGTGACAAAGATATTGCCAGGGTGCGGATCGGCATGGAAGAAGCCGTTGGTGAACAACTGGTCAAACATCACGGAAGCGAAAACAGGGGCAACGGAGGCAGGGTCGATCCCCCCCGCCATTCGCAGGGACTCCGCATCAGTGATCTTGATGGCTGTGACATCTTCCAAAGTGAGCACGCGGCGCGTGGTCCGTTCCCACACCACCCCCCCCGGCACGGTTACCCGGGCGTCGTCGACGAAGTCAGCAGCAAAACGCTCTGAATTTGCCGCCTCATTCAGGTAGTCGATTTCCTCGAGACTGGTCTGGGCGAACTCTTTGATGAGGCGGGCACATCAGCACGGTTTGAGACGATACGAATGCGGCTAAGCCAGCCACCCACTCTCCTCAGGCTGCGAGATCGACGTCCACGATGGTATCGATGCCAGGTCTCTGCACTTTGAAGACCACGCTGCTGAGGCCAGTGTCTTCGGCGTTGCCGGGGAGCAATTTCGCCCGGTGGGCCTGCCCGAGTGACGCGGCTGCGATCGGCGTCTCCTCGATCGAAGCGAACACTGCTTCCAAAGGCGCACCCAGTTCGGCTTCAGCAAGCGCGCGAATGGCCGGGAAGGGAACCGGCGGGACTTCGTCCTGAAGGCCCTCCAGCTCGGCAGTGATCTCCGGCGGGAGTACATCGAGCCTGGACGACATGAACTGGCCCACCTTGATCATCAGGCCGCCAAGCTCCACCGCAAGGCCATGGAAGCGTTGCGCGAAGCGCCGCATCCTTTGAGCCCGGTTGCGCTCAGTCAGTCGGCGCAGCCCGACTCGAGGCAGAAACAACTCGAACCACCAGGTGACCAGTAAATGCCATGCGGCAAAGCGCAGGATTCGGCGATAACGGGCTCGGGCTTCACCGGCCAAGGGATCCGTCCGGTTACGTCGAACCGACGTCACCCCTTCAGTCCTGGGCGAGGATCGAGTACAGCCGACGGCGTGCGTCTTCCAGCACCGTCACAGCTTCCTGCACCTGTTTTGGCGTTCCGGTGCGCCCCACCTGGGCCGCCGCCTGAGCAAGCTCGACCCCAGCTTGGGCAGTGCGCCGAAGCCGGGAGTGTTGCCGGCGGACTCCCAAGGCGCTGCTGTTTCGGCACTTGCAACGTCCTCGCGGCCGCTTCGGTGAGGGAGTAGATCTTGCGGCCATTTGATTCCTCAGTGCTGACAAACCCCCCCTCATCTGCCAGCAACTGCAGGGTCGGATAAACGGAGCCAGCGCTTGGCTTCCAGCTTCCACCGCTCCGCTCTTCGATTTCACGGATGATCTGATAACCGTGCATTGGACGCTCAGCGAGGAGGGCCAGAATGGCTGTCCTCAGCTCGCCCCGCCCAGCCCGGGTGCCTGAACGCTTCTCGAAGCGTGACCGGAACTCCTCCACGGCTTGCCACATGCCGTCCAGGTTGTTTCCCATAAATCCGTTTGCGGGGGGGAATGAATTATGCATCAGGCTCACCTCGGTATGTCGCGAACGATACTGAACGATAGTTAACGATATACACGGTTTGTCCCTGAGACAATGGCAGGGCCTTTGCGCAGGGCCGGACAGCACTTCTGGGTGATGCCGTCCGGCCCCCCCTGCCGCGGATCCTTGGGCAGCCCCCCCGGCCAACGA
This sequence comes from Paenarthrobacter nitroguajacolicus JCM 14115, assembly GCA_001313365.1. Next base: position 1,335 of record BBFS01000032.1, on the reverse strand, counting down.
GGGGGGTCACTGGCCGTTGCGGGGATCCGCTGGGTCCAGTAAAGACGAGCTCCAAGCCGGCACACGAGTAGTTGGTACTCGTCTTTTGCTGCTCCCGGAGGGGCCACTACCTGCCTGAGCGCTTGCTTCGCGCAAAGCCGTTAGTTGATGATTTCGCCGCGTTCGTCCGCAACAATTGCCGCCAGTCGTTCCCGCCACTCTTCCAGCGCTTGGGGGGGAGTCAGGCGAGTCCAGTCAGTCACTTCACCAGTGACCTTGAGCGGGGAGCTGCTGCGGAATGATCGGGTGGGGGGGTTGCCCGGGAACTTCTTGTCGGTCACGTTCGGGTCGTCCTCGAATGCTCCGGTGGGTTCAACGGCATAGACGCGCGGTTCCCCTTCGCCGGCCGCCAGCTCGGCAGCCAGCCCCCCCGCACCGTCCCGAAGAGCGGTGAAGTAAATATGGTTCATCACCACTTCAGGACGGTAGTTCGACCTGAAGCCTGGCTTCAGGAGATCGCCCTCCCGAAGATGGGCTTTGGTGCCGTGAAAGAACGGACCCTCGTCCAACGGTTGACTCACAGGTACAGCCTACTTGCACGCGCAGGCGCCGCAATCGTGTAAGGCTGGTCGAATGCCTGCATTCACACTTTCAACCGATGGCACGGTATCTCAGACGGAATTGCTTTCTCTCTATGCATCGGTCGGCTGGTCCGCGTACACCAACGACCCACTCTTGCTTGATCTGGCGATCAGGAGTTCGTCCTTTGTGGTGGTGGCCAGGGACGAAGAAGGCGCGTTACTGGGGTTGGCCCGGGCGGTTTCCGACGATGCCACCATTGCCTACGTCCAAGACATTCTCGTCAACCCCAGCTTCCAAGGAGCAGGCGTTGGTCGTGCACTCTTTGGCCAAATCCAAGAGAGATACCGGCACGTCCGGCAGACCGTCCTCATCACGGACGACGAACCGCGGCAGCGAGCCTTCTACGAATCGTTGGGGGCTAACCGAGGGATCGGACTTCCAACCGGGACCTGTGCGGGTCTTCGCCCAGTTCCGGCGACCGCTCTAAAGCCGGCTCGTAGCCGCTCATCCGGGCAATGCGGGAGTCTTGATGATTTCCTGAGGAAGAGCAGGATTTGTTCTTGATCCGGGCCCTGCACAGTAGTTCTTGTCAGCCAGACGCAGCAACAGCAGGAGCCCCCCCAGAGGTTCCACCAAAGTCCCCCCCGGGGGCCGGCCCGTTTGCCCTTCAGGCCGGTCCCCCCCGGTCCACTTTCCTGATCCAGTCTCAGGGGGTACTTTCATTCTTGAGCAGACCTTGAGTGTTCACCGAGGTCATTCCTGAGACTGCCAAGG
>BBFS01000031.1 GCA_001313365.1 Paenarthrobacter nitroguajacolicus JCM 14115 | reverse complement strand
GCCGGGGGGGCGGGGGGGGCTGCGGCGCTGATGGGCGGATCCGCCACTGACCTTGATTTTCTGACCGGGGGGGTAAATGATGGAGCTTCTGTTGAGACCGTTCCAGCTGAAGATGCTGGAGAGCGGAACGCCATGTTTGGCTGCGATGGCGCCCAAGGTGTCTCCGGCGACCACGGTATAGACGGTTGCGCTGCCCTGGGTGCTGGGCGCACTGGGGGCGGGCGGGGCGGGCTTCGCGGGCGCTGCTGTGGCTGTGCCCTTGAGCTTAATGGTCTGTCCCGGGTAGATCAGCGTGGTGGCAGAGAGATTGTTCAGCTGAAGAACGGCCGTGGTGTCCACATTGAAGCGGCGTGCGATGGCGCTAATTGTATCGCCGCGCACGATCGTGTAGGAGTCCGGTACTGACGGAGCCATCGGGCGCAGGGCTGCAGGGATGGTGCTGGCAACGGCCTGCGCGGGAATAACAGAGCCCACGTTGACTGCTTGCGCTTTCATGGCCGCAGCGAGCGTAGCCGGAATCTTTCGAGGCTGAGGCGCCGGTGTTGCCATGGACGGTTGTGCCAGGGCCAGCGAGGACAAAACCACGGCGGGAAGCGCAGCCGTGGTTGCCGCGATGACCGGCATGCTCATGGTTCGTTTCGGCGAGCGGGGGGGCGTCGTCATGAAATGTGTCCTCATCTCAAACAGCGGTGGGGGGGATTGTTGACGCTGTTGTCAGTGTTACCAATGTTGCTGATGTTATCAATGATGCAAATGTGATCAGTGTGAATCTCTCACACTTAGTCGATGAGCACAACAATTCCTGTCAAACCGGACAAATAACCACAATTCCGACGGGCGAAATTGCGACTGCAAAGCGGTCCGGAGGTATCGGCGTCGGACTCCGGCTATGCGCCGGGAGGGGCGGCGTGGCAACCTTGATCCGTGAGTAATGTAGAAAGCCTTGTTTCCGACTGGCTGCCGCTGCCGGATGTTGCCGAACTGTTGGAAGTTTCCATCACCAAAGTCCACGGACTTCTGGATGAGCGTGCGCTTGTCGCCATCCGGCGGGGGAGAACGGAATATCCGCTCAATCCCTGCCCTCTTTATCCAGGACGGGCATGTTGTAGACAGCCTTAAGGGAACCATTGCGGTTCTCAGCGACGCCGGGTACAACGACGAAGAACTGATCATCTGGCTGTTCACTCCGGACGAATCTTTGCGGGGGGGCGCCCCATTGACGCCCTGCGCGAGGGGGGGCGTAAGACAGAGATCAGGCGCCGCGCCCAGTCACTGGCCTGGTAACAGCGCTCCTGAGCGGGCCGGACATAACGCGGACGACGGCGGTGATTCACCGCCGTCGTCGCTGCATGTCGTGTTTGTGCTGGCGCTGCCTGCGGGTCAGGCTGCCCGACTGACAGCGGCTTCGGCCAGTTGGCGTAACGCCACCAGTGGCACGTCCTCGAGGGGGGGCAGGCGTTCCAGGCTTCGAAGGCCCTATCGCTTAGCTCTGCGATCAGCGACTCCGTGGCCTCCAAGCGCCGCACTCAATCATGACGCGCCGTATTTCAGCTACCTCGTCCTCGCCAAGGTCAGGCTTGCCGAGCATGCGGTCAAGGAGGTCTGCTTCGCTCGGCGGTGCCTGGTTGATGGCAAAACCAACCAGCACGGTGCGTTTGCCTTCCCGGAGGTCATCCCCCGGCGGGCTTGCCGGTCGTTTCGGGATCGCCAAAGACGCCCAGGACGTCGTCCCGCATTTGGAAAGCCTCACCCAGTGGTAGGGAAAACTCCGAGTAGCCGTTGAGCAAGCCGGACGGAGCACCGGCCAGCGCGCCGCCCAACGCCAGCGGATGTTCGGTGGAGTATTTGGCGGACTTATACCGAATGATGGATTTTGCCCGCTCTACGGAACCGGCTCTGTCGCGGACGGGGCCGGCCACTTCCTCCAGGATGTCGAGGTACTGACCTGCCATCACTTCTGCCCGCATCATGTTGAAGATTCGGCGTGCAGGAGTTCCCGCTGCTGCCCGGGGGCCGATCTCCGTAAAGGACTCCTCGCTGAAGGAAAGGCAAAGGTCGCCGGTCAGGATCGCCGCCGCGTCGCCGAAACGCCCGCTGTCCAGCGCCCAGCCATTCATTTCATGGAGCTGGCTGAACGCTTGTGCACGCTTGGTCCGCCGCGGCGGGTGTCGGATCGATCAATGATGTCGTCGTGGATCAGGCTGCCGCTTGGAAAAGCTCCAGGCGCACCCGGCCGTGACGATGCCCGGATCGTCGGCGGCGCCGCCTGCGCCCCCCCTCCAGCCCCCCCAGTAACACATCAGGCACGGAGACGTTTTCCACCGGTGACCAGATTCGAAATCGATCCAATAAGCGGTTCCACATCGGGAGAAACCGAGGCCATAAGGTCCCGCTGCTCAGACATGAACCCGCTCAGTTTGCCGGCAACACCGCTAATGAACTTTGCCTGCTCCGAGGTGACGTGGGAAGTTACCGTCACTTGACGGACCCGGCCGCCACGTTGGCACCGATAGTGAACGTTGAGACGCCTTCTTTTTGCCTGACCGAAACGTTCACCGTCTCGCCGTCACCACGGATGAAGTCCAGGGAGGTGACATTGCCGACAGCGGACGGGCCGGGGACAAGTTTAAAGCCCTGTGCCTCCATGGAGGTCTTGTAGTAGTCCACAACGCCCTCCGGCGGAGCCTTGATTGTTCCAACGAGGGCCACTGTGGCTACTGCAGCGCTCTTGTCCACGCTGCTTGAACGAACAGAAGTCTTGGGCATGACCGGGATGAGTTGCTCAGGGAAACCAGGAACAAGCGCGTTCACCGTTGCCGTGGTGTCGGGAGCAGCTGCGGGGGGGTTTCCGTAAAGGAGGTGGTTTCAGGCGACGCCGTTGATCCGGAAGCAGATGATGACGGAGTCGGCGTCGCCGACGACGGCGAGGAAGCGCTTGTCGCGGACGGCGCTGCCGAACCGCCGGGTGATGGGGTGCATGCTGAGCCGCCAAAGCGACACTGACTGCGAGCAGGGCAAACCCTCGCGATTGAGGAGTTCCAAAGAGCTTCACAGGGTATCCTTCCTGGGGCTGAGCCGGACTGTGCCTCCAGTTTAGTCAGTGGCCGGGCATAGTATTGCCGTTGTGAGGCAGGAAGCATTCGGTGGCGCTCAAAGTGCCGGCAGCAAGCCGCCCGCAGCGCCGGAGATGCACTGCGGGAAATGCGGCGAACCAGCATACTTCACGTGGATATGGACGCTTTCTTCGTCTCCGTGGAATTGCGCAGCCGCCCCCGATCTTCGGGGGGGAAAGCCGGTCATTGTTGGATTTCCTGCAGAACGGTCCGTGGTGCTTTCTGCTTCTTACGAGGCCCGGGCCACAGGTGTGAAGTCTGCCATGCCAATGTCCATTGCCATGAGGCGGTGTCCATCCGCGGTGATCATCAACCCCCGGCACACGGAGTATTACGAGGTTTCCGCCCAGCTCATGGAGATTTTCGCCTCCATTACTGACCTGGTGGAGCCGCTTAGCGTCGACGAAGCCTTCCTGGACGTGGGAGGCGCGATTCGTCGTCTTGGGTCCCCGATGGACATCGGCCATCTCATCCGCCGCAAGGTTCATGCAGAACTTGGCATCACGGCATCCGTAGGGATTGCCAGCACCAAGTTTGTGGCCAAGATCGCCTCCACGCGGTGCAAGCCCGACGGTATCCTCCAGATTGACGCGGAGGACTCCATCCCTTATCTCCATAGTCTTCCTGTCGGCGCCTTGTGGGGGTGTAGGTGGGAAGACTGCCGAAGTGCTCTCCCGTATGGCATTCGCACGGTAGCGGATGTCGCGGCAACGCCCTTGCCATCGCTCAAAAAGGTGTTGGGAGCCAGCGGCGAACATGTTCATCGCCTGTCCATGGGTATCGACCCGCGACCCGTAACTCCGGCCAGGCTTGAGAAAAGCATCGGCGCGGAGGAGACGTTCTCCGTGGACACGGCCGACGATGCTCTACTGCACAGGGAATTGCTGCGTCTTTCGCACCGCACCGCCATCCGGCTCAGGAGCTCAGGCATGCTGGCAAGGACTGTGGCATTGAAGCTGCGGTACTCGGACTTCTCCACGGTCACACGCAGCCGCACTGTGCACACCCCCCGTGGACAGCGCGCAACTGATCTATCAAGTGGCCGTGCAGCTCCTTGAATCCCTGGGGGGGACGCGATCCATGAGCGTTCGACTCGTTGGAGTGCGGGCTGAGCAATTGGAACCGGCAGGCCAAACATCCCTGCAGTTGAGCCTTGATCGGCGGGACGATAACTGGCGGGCGGCCGAACAGGCGCTTGACCGCGTCTCCGAGCGTTTTGGGTCCAAAACGCTTCTTCCGGCACGGCTCCTGGAACCTGGAAAGCCGCCTGCGGACTCCTGAGGCCAGCACGGGTACCCGGCAGGACTCCTCGCGTCTTTCAGAACGGCGTCGGACAAACTATCCTATTTATTACAGAGATTTAGATCGTCTGGACAAACTGTTTCCTGAACAGTCGGCCCCGGGATGCCCGCTGAACCAAGAGGGAATTTTGGGAACGATTTTCTTGGTCCGATCGTTATGGAAACAGACGCACAGGACGCGTTATGTCCAGACGCTGGCTGACTAAAGGAGGTCGCGATGCCCCCCCTCTCGGAGCATGAACAGAAGCTGCTTGAGCAACTTGAGAAGCAACTTCATGAGGACGATCCGAAGTTCGCCAACACCATGGGTTCGGATCCCATCCGCAGCTGGTCTACCCGGCATGTCATCATCGGTGTGCTTGGTGCCATTGCCGGTATCCTTCTCCTGCTTGTTGGCGTATCAATGCAGGCGATACCTGTGGGTGTCCTTGGTTTCATCGTCATGGGTGCTGGCGTCTACTTTGCCACGTTACGTGGCGCGGCCTTCGGCAAAGCCAACAAAGGAAAACCTGGCAAGACCAAGCCCAAGAGTTCGTTCATGAGCAGCTTGGAAGAACGTTGGGACGAACGGCGTCGCGACGACAACTGACTGACCTTCCGGCTCTCAGCCGTCACCCGCGGCCACTCCTGAATCAAACACGCCCCTAATTTTCCACAGGGGGGGATAACGAAAGACCCGCACTGCGGGTCTTTTCGCGTTTAAGGACTCGTCCTCTGGTGGGGGGGAGCGGCCGCTCCACTTCCCACCCTTTTCTCCACTTTTCACCCCTCTGCCTGAACATGGCCTGGCATCGCCCGTTCCGGGGCACGAATTTCGGGATCTTAAAGCGGCCTGCACTGCCTTCTGCATTGGGCCCTCCACTTTCTTCCACTGCCCTAAAATCCGCGTGACTTCGGGCCTGACGATTCTCAAAGTGGTGGAGAAACGCCATCGATTGCGTTGACTGTGGTGCGTTGTGGAGTAAAGTGGAGTGCATAAGAGGGTAGTAGCAGTGTTGGGTATGTGCGGGCACCTTGATTGAGGGGCGGTGGGCCAGTGTTTCTGGGTACTCACTCGCCGCGTCTTGATGAAAAGGGCCGGATCATCCTCCCCGCTAAGTTTCGTGAGGAACTTGCCGATGGATTGGTTCTCACCAGGGGCCAGGAACGCTGCATCTACGTCTTCAGCCAAAAAGAATTCGAGCGCATTCACGAGTCAATGCGGGAGGCGCCACTGTCTTCCAAGCAGGCGCGTGACTACATTCGGGTTTTCCTGTCTGGAGCCTCTGATGAGGTACCTGACAAGCAGGGGGCGCGTGACGATTCCGCCGGCGCTCCGGACATACGCAGGGCTTGGTCGGGAACTGGCCGTCATCGGTGCCGGTACCCGGGCGGAGATCTGGGATGCCGACGCTTGGAACGAGTACCTCAACGAGAAGGAAGCAGCCTTCTCGGAAACGGACGACGACAATCTGCCCGGGTTCATCTGACCCGGTTGGAGGAATCCGCAGTCCAGCTTCTTGAATGGGATCTCCAGCCGCCCATCGAACTGTCTTCCTGGCTCACCTTCCCCCCCTGAGCCAGGCCGGCCGAACGATAGGCGCGGATGGGGATCCGATTCAAGAATCAGCATGCAAGCGATTGAGGAAAGAGGAGGCAGCGTGGAAGAGCAGGACGCGGCAAAGCCCACATCGGAGCGCCACGTGCCCGTCCTGAAAGACCGCTGCATCAACTTGCTTGCTCCGGGGTTTGAGGCCGCCAGGAAACGCGGGGGAACGACCTGTCGCCATCGATGCAACCCTTGGTATGGGGGGGCCACTCAGAGGCCATGCTGCAGCGCTTCCCTGACCTCCACTTGGTTGGCATCGACCGCGACGAGGAAGCCCTGGCCTTGGCCGGAGCCCGCTTGGAGCCCTTTTCTGACCGTACCGATCTTGTCCACGCGGTGTACGACGAGATTGAGGACGTCCTGCTGGACCTGGGCATACCGGAAGTTCATGGCATCCTCATGGACCTTGGGGTCTCGTCCCTGCAGTTGGATGAGCGTGAGCGTGGATTCGCGTACTCCTACGACGCTCCCTTGGACATGCGGATGGATACCAGCCGCGGCCAAACGGCAGCTGATGTGGTCAACAACTACAGCGAAGACGAACTGGTGCGCATCATCAGGAAATGGGGGGGCGAGGAGAAGTTCGCCGGGCGGATAGCCAACCGGATCGTCAACGCTCGCGCGGAGAAGCCTTTTGCCACCACAGGGGAACTTGTGGAGCAGATCCGCAGCGTTGTCCCCGCTGCTGCAGCGAAGAGTGGCGGTCATCCGGCCAAGCGCACGTTCCAGGCCCTAAGGATTGAGGTCAACGAGGAACTCGATGTCTTGGAACGTGCAGTTCCGGCAGCGGTTGCCGCGACGTCCATGGGTGGTCGGATTGTGGTCATGTCCTATCACTCCCTTGAGGACAAGATCGTGAAATCCGTTTTCCAGTCAGGTTCCAAGTCGTCGGCACCACTCGGTTTCCCGGTTGAGCTAGAAGAACACAAACCCGAATTGAAGACCATTACCAAGGGCACGGAAGTGCCTACAGCAGCAGAAATTGCTGAAAACCCCCCCGCGCGGCGTCTGCCCGGTTGAGGCAGTGGAGCGTATCAAACAGAGGAGAGACGCATGAGCAACGCCGCAGCGAAGACCTTGCCCTCCACGGTGGGCAGCACTGCACGTGCGCTTCCGGTCCCGGCGGGAAAGCCCGACACTGCCCGCAAGGCACGCACTCCTCTATCAGTGGTACGCAGTGCACCGGGAAAGCGAAGGACGCCATTTGTGGTCCTGTGCTTCGTGGCGATGGCAGCCGCGCTCCTGACTGTCCTGGTGCTGAACATTTCCGTGTCCACAGCGCAGTACCAGTTGGTGCAGTTGAAAGCCGAAGCTGCCACGCTGAACAAAGAGAACCAGGACCTGACGCAGAGGAAGCAGAACTTCGAAGCTCCGCAGAACCTCGCTGCCAAGGCTGCAGAATTGGGAATGGTTGCTTCCACAGTTAAAGGCCAAATCGATCTGAACACCATGTCTGTGACAGGTAAGGCATCACCGGCGGTTAAGGGAGATAATCCCGGAGCCCTGCTTGCTGCTCCGGCTGTTGAGGGTTTGATTGACGTGGTTCCATCGGTAACTACCAAGGACCCGCTGGAAAGCCGCAAGCCGGACGCAACTCCGACGACCCCCGGCTGCAACGCCCCCCCGACGCCGGCGGCTACCCCCGGCGTCTCCGGCAGCGACACCGCCGGTAGAGCTCCACGGGGGGATCGGTACCGGCCCCCCCAGCAGAAGGCACCAGGCAGTAGACCGTCAGTCCACCGAAGCAAGGCCAGCAGCAAGGAATCAACGTGGCGAAGAACCCCCCCGGCACATCGAAAAAAACGAAGACGCCGGCGGCAAGAAAGCGGTTGCGCGTTGGCCTCGGCATCATGCTGACCTTGCTCCTGGTGGTGGGTGGCAAGCTGTTCATGGTTCAAGGCCTGGATATGGGCGGGATGGCTGAAGCTGCTTGGCGAGCCGCCTGACTCCGCAAGTGCTCCCTGCCGAGCGGGGGGCAGATTGTGGATGCAAACGGGACGGTGCTGGCCAGCAGCGTGATCCGGTACAACATCGTGGTGGACCAGACGGTGAATACGAGCACGGAAACTTTCCACCGCTTCAATGAGAAGACCGAGAAACTGGACGAGATCACCCGTGATCAGGGGGATCTCTGACCTGGCCGGGCTTCTGGGAGCGGATGAAAGTACTATCCGTGAGTCTTTGACCGGGGATAAGCAGTACTTCATGGTGGCAAAGGACGTCAAGCCGGAACTGGAAGACCGGATTTCCAAACTCTATATCCCGGGCCTTAGTGCGGAGGGTGTCAGCAAGCGCGTTTATCCGAACGGCAGCGTTGCCGGCGGCGTGGTTGGTTTCCTCAAGGATGGAACCAACGGGCAGGCGGGCATCGAACAAACCCAGGACGAGATTCTTCGTGGTGTTGAGGGTAAACGCGTCTTTGAGATCGGCGCTGATGGACTCAGGATTCCGGTGGCAACAGATGAACTCACCCCCGGCTGTTGATGGTAGCGACGTCAAGCTGACCATCAACACGGACATCCAGTATTTTGCGCAGCAGGCAATCCAAAGCCAAGTCAACAAGATGAACGCCGAGTGGGGTTCCATCATTGTGATCGATACCAAGACGGGCAATCTCATTGCCTTGCTGATACCAATTCGCCGGACCCCCCCAATGACCCCCCCGGGAAGGTTGATGCCAAGGATCGCGGCGTCAGGTCGGTGACGGCCGCCTACGAGCCCGGTTCCGTGCAGAAGATGATCACTGCCGCAGCCGTAATTGAGGAGGGGGAAGTCATTTCCCCCCCTGGACCACTTCACTACCCCCCCGCGGCCTACACCATCGATGGACAGACGTTCACCGACGCCTTCGAGCACGGCACTGAAGAGCGCACCCTGGCCGGTATCCTCGGCTGGTCCATGAACACCGGAACGGTGATGGCGGGCAGCCGGCTCACCAAGGAACAACGATACGACTGGTTGAAGAAATTCGGCATCGGCGAACAGACGGACATCGGCCTTCCCGCGGAAGCAACAGGCATCCTGGCCAAGCCCGAGCAGTGGGACGACCGTCAGCAATACACCGTGCTGTTTGGGCAGGGCGTGTCCCAATCGACACTCCAGACCGTTCGCGCCTTCCAAAGCATTGCCAACGATGGCGTGATGCTGCAGCCCAGGCTCATTGACAGCTACATCACCCCGGAGGCGAGGAGCAAAAGGTTGCCGCCAAGGACTCCCGCCAAGTGGTATCCAAGGAAACAGCCCAGCAGGTACGGGACATCCTGGAAAGCGCCGTAACCGAGGGGCAGATCAAGGATGCAGCCATTGACGGCTACCGCGTCGGCGCCAAGACAGGAACGTCCCAAGCTCCCCCCGCGAGGACGGACTGCCGGGATTCGACGGCTTCACAGCCTCGATGGTGGGCATGGCACCCATGGATGACCCCAGGTTCATCGTTGAAGTGGTCCTTCAGCGCCCCCAAGGGAAACATCTATGGAGTCACGAACGGACCCGTCTTCCGTTCCGTGATGGCGCAGGTCCTCCGGACCTACAACGTGGCCCCGTCTACCGGAACGCCCGCGCGGTTGCCCCAGTTCGTCAAGTAAGCTTTTTGGGCGTCTGTTTCGGCCAAAATCGATCCACCACTAACGGCCCGGGCGCCGCTGGCCCCAAGCCGGTCGTTCCACGAGCACCAACGGAGAACCACGTGTCAGAGCACAATGAGGCAGCTATCAGCGCCACTACGCCGGATGCCGGCCAGACCGGCTTTCGTCCCGCATCCGTGGCGGCAGTGCCGTTGGCAGTCATCGCGGACGCACTGGGCGTCGCCGCTCCGGATGCCAGCCGGGACAGGGGAGTGACAGGCATAACCCTCAACTCCAGGGCCGTCGAAGCAGGCGACCTCTACATGGCCCTGCCCGGAGCTTCCCGCCACGGTGCCGACTTCGTACCGCAGGCAGTCGAGGCCGGGGGGCGGTTGCGGTGGTCACGGACGACGCCGGGGCGCGCCAGCTTGCGCTTGCGGGCGAGCAGCCTGTGCCGGTACTTATCGTCCAGGAGCCACGGACGCCGTCGGGCGCTTGGCAGCACTGATCTACCGCAGCCAGCCTGCGGATAGCGGCTTCCCGACGCTGTTCGGTGTCACAGGCACCAATGGGAAGACCACCACCACCTACTTCATCAACTCTTTGTTGCGCGCCTTGGGTAAGAAGCCCGGCCTCATTGGAACCATTGAAATCGTTGCAGGCGGGGGAGCCGATCCCCCAGCCTCCTGACGACGCCCGAATCCACCGATGTCCACGCACTGCTGGCCCTGATGCGGGAACGGGGGGGCCTGGACGCGGCATCCATGGAGGTTTCGTCCCACGCAATCTCCTACCACCGCGTGGACGGGGGGGTGATGTTCGACGTCGCAGGTTTCACCAATCTCACCCAGGACCACCTGGACCTGCACGGCAGCATGGACGAGTACTTCCGAACCAAGGCTGAACTTTTCACTGCAGGCAGGGCCAGGCACGCTGTGGTCACGGTGGACGACGCCTGGGGGCGCAAGCTGGAGGATATGGCCAACATTCCGGTCACCACCCTCGCGACCAAGCCCCTCGCCGGCGGCAGCGTCAACGCCGACTGGAACGTTGCGTCCATCACGGCGCGCGGCCTGGGCTCGGAATTCGAACTCAGGCACGTCGACGGACGAACCTGCGCGTCCACACGGGCTTGCCGGGAGATTTCAACGTGGCAAATGCAGCCCTGGCCACGGTCATGGTCCTGACATCCGGTGTGGATGAAAACGCCCTCCAGACTGCCTTGGATTTGCACGATCCTTTCACTGTGGCAGTGCCCGGACGCATGCAGCTGGTCTCTGCAGAGCCAGCCTCCGTTGTTGATTTTGCCCACAATCCGGACGCTTTGTCCCGTGCCCTGGAAGCCGTCCGTTCACCCCTCGAGGGATCCCGTGTGATCGTGGTCTTCGGGGCAACGGGTCAGCGCGACCAGGGTAAGCGGCCCACAATGGGGGGGGCCATCGCTGCCCGCCTTGCCGACATCGTGATCATCAGCGATGACGATCCCCCCCACGACGAGGACGCAGCAGCGATCCGGGCCGAGGTCCTGCAGGGTGCCCACGCAGCCCGGGACTCGGAAAACCTGAACAGCGAAATCATCGAGTCCTACCCGAGGGATGCCGCCATCAAACTGGCTGTGGACATGGCGACCAGCAAGGACACTATTCTCATCGCCGGGCGCGGCCACGAGGTGTGGCAAGAGGTCAAGGGAGTGAATCTTGCCCTGGACGACAGGGTGGAGTTGCGGGCCGCCTTGACATCCAAGGGATTCAGCGTTTCAGCGGACCAGCGGATAGAGTCCTAAACCGAGATGATTGCACTTACTGCGGCGGAGATCGCGACCTCACCCATGGCCGATTGACCGGAGCTCCGGACATCGTGCCACTTCCGTCGTCACTGATTCACGGGAAGCGACGCCCGGATCGCTGTACGTGGCCAAGCCCGGCGAACACGCCGATGGTCACGACTTCGTTGACGCCGCTTTCGAACGAGGCGCCGTTTTGGTTCTCGGCGAACGCGAAGTGACCGATGCCGACGGCCGCCCCCCCTATCCCGCCGTCGTAGTTGAGGATGCTGTCCTGGCCATGGGCGTGTTGGCCGCGGAAGCCGTCCGCCGCATCCGTGCTGAGCGGCAGAGCCGCGGCGAGGACTTTACGGTCATTGGCATCACAGGATCAGCTGGCAAAACCACCACCAAGGATCTCCTTGCCGGTGTGCTGTCCACCGCCGGAGCCACTGTGGCTCCCCCCAGGGTTCCTACAACGGCGAGGTGGGCGTCCCGCTGACGGTATTTGCCGCTGACGCCAATACCCGCTTCCTGGTGATCGAGATGGGTGCTACCGGTCTGGGCCACATCAAATACCTCGCAGAGATGGTCAAACCGGACATCGGCGTGGTCCTGGTGGTCGGTACGGCTCACGCCGGCGAGTTCGGTGGTGTGGAGAACATCGCCAAGACCAAAGGCGAACTCGTGGAAGCCCTTGGCGAGAACGGTACAGCCGTGATCAACCTCGATGATGGCCGGGTTGCTGCCATGCGCACCCGGACCCAAGCAAAGGTTCTGGGCTTCACGGCTTCGCCCGCTACCACCGAAGAGGTGGAAGCCCGCAATGTTGTGGTCAATGAGCAAGGCTTTCCTGAGTTTAATCTGGTGCTGCCCGACGGCGGCCCGTCCGTTGAGGTGCGAAGCCGCCTGATCGGTGGCCACCACGTCACCAATCTGTTGGCAGCAGCCGCAGCCGCGTTCGCCGCTGGCATCCCGGCCGCTGACATTGCCTCCTCGCTCAGCTCCCAATCGGCGGCCAGCCGCTGGCGGATGGAGCGAACTGAACGTGAAGACGGCGTCACCATCATCAACGACGCTTACAACGCCAACCCGGAATCGATGCGGGCTGCCCTGCGAACGCTGGCGGACCTTGGACAAGGCAGAAGGACATGGGCCGTTCTTGGCGCGATGCTCGAGCTGGGGGGAAGACTCCATACGCGAGCACACCGCCGTAGGTACAGGTGGTGCGGCTGAACATTTCCAGGCTGGTGGTAGTGGGACGCGAAGCCCGTGCCCTCTACATCTCCGCCATCCAGGAAGGTTCCTGGGGTGACGAGTGTTCGTTCACGGAGACTGTGGAAGAAGCCTATGAGCTGCTTCAAAATGAGCTGAAACCCGGAGACCTGGTGCTCTTCAAGTCCTCCAACGGCGTGGGACTACGGCATTTGGGTGATCGGATAGCATTACCTCCACGGGCCGAGCCCACCGGAGACAACGCGGCCGAAGCTGCCGCAAGCGAAGGGAACGAGCTGCTGTGATTGCACTTTTGATCGGCGCCGGCGTCGCCCTTCTGGTGGCCCTGATAGGGACGCCCCCTTTTCATCAGGTTCCTGGTGGCCAAGAGCTACGGACAATTCATCCGTGACGACGGACCCACTTCCCACCACACGAAGCGCGGCACCCCCCCACCATGGGCGGAACCGTGGTGGTGGCCGCGGTGCTCATCAGCTACTTCGTGACACACCTGATCATGTGGATGATGAATCCGGACTCTGCGGGGGCCATCCGCATCCGGGCTGCTTCTGCTGTTCCTCATGGTGGGCATGGGCTTTGTAGGCTTCCTCGATGACTTCATCAAGATCTCCAACAAGCGCAGCCTAGGCCTCAATGCACGCGCCAAGCTGATCCTCCAAGCTGCCGTTGGCATCATCTTCGCGTCCTGGTTCTCCAGTTCCCCAATGAGGACGGCCTGCGTCCCGCATCGACCCAGATTTCCCTGGTGCGGGATATCCCCCTGGTTGGACCTTGCCTTCGGCGGCACGGTGTCGGTGCCATCCTGTTCGTGCTCTGGTCCAACTTGATCATCACCGCGGCTACCAACGGCGTGAACTTGACTGATGGCCTGGACGGATTGGCTGCCGGAGCATCCATCATGGTCTTTGGCGCCTACACCATCATGGGGGGGATCTGGCAGAACAACCAGGCCTGCGGCTCACCACGGGAAGCCGGCAGCGGTTGCTACCAGGTACGCGACCCCATGGACCTTGCCCTGCTGGCGGCTATCCTCAGTGCTGCCTGGTGGGATTCCTGTGGTGGAATACTTCACCCGCCAAGATCTTCATGGGTGACACAGGTTCCCTGGCCATAGGTGGTGCCGTTGCGGCGTTCGCCATCCTGTCACGCACCGAACTCCTGCTCGCCTTCATCGGTGGCCTCTTTGTACTGATCACGCTCTCCGTCATCATCCAAGTGGGCTTCTTCAAGCTCAGCGGCGGAAAGCGCGTTTTCAAGATGGCACCGCTACAGCATCACTTTGAATTGAAGGGCTGGGATGAAGTTACCGTCGTGGTCCGGTTCTGGATCCTCGCAGGGCTCTTCGTGGCTGCCGGCCTTGGAATTTTCTATGCTGAATGGGTGGTGCTGCTGTGAACGAAAACCCGGATACGACGCCGTCGAACGCCGACAGGCTCAACGAACTCACTAGCTGGGATGCTGACTGGGCCGGTCTGCGCGTCGTGGTGACAGGCATTGGCGTCTCCGGCTTCTCAGCTGCCGACACCCTGATCGAACTTGGCGCAAAGGTAGTGGTGGTTGACGCCGCCACCAGTGCAAAGGCCGAAGCCCAAGCCGACACCCTGAAAATTGTGGGGGGGCCGTTGATGTGCTGTTGGGGGGGAGGAAGCCGTTACGGCACTCCCACTGATCGACGGACGATTGCCCGATCTTGTGGTGACCTCGCCGGGGGGGTGGCGCCCCGACCAAGCCCTGCTTGCCGCGGCGAAGCGGAAGCACATCGCTGTCTGGGGGGCGACGTGGAGCTCGCTTGGCGTCTTAGGGAGCGGGCAGGACGCAAGACGGCGGACTGGCTGACGATCACCGGCACCAACGGCAAGACCACTACGGTGGGCATGGCTGAATCCATGCTGCAGGCAGCCGGACTTAAGGCGATCGCCGTGGGAAACGTCGGCACTCCTATCCTTGACGCGCTCCGGGATCCCGTGGACTACGACGCTTTCGCCGTTGAGCTCTCCAGCTTCCAGCTGCACTGGAGCCACTCGTTGTCTCCAGTGGCCAGTGTTTGCCTGAACGTTGCCGAGGACCACGTCGATTGGCACGGCTCGTACGCCTCGTACCTCGCGGACAAAGCAAAGGTGTACGAGAACACGCAGAAGGCCGCCATCTACAACGCGGATCAAATCGAAACCGAACGAATGGTAGAGAACGCCGACGTCGTGGAAGGATGCCGCGCCATCGGCTTCACCACCAACACACCGGCTGTGAGCATGCTGGGTGTGGTGGAAGGCCTGCTTGTTGACCGGGCCTTCATAGCTGAGCGCAAGGACTCCGCGGCGGAACTTGCTGCGATGTCCGATCTTGGTCCGGTGGCGCCCCGCCACATGGTGGCCAACGCCCTCGCAGCGGCTGCCCTCGTCCGGGCCTACGGAATTGATCCGGCAGCGGTGAAACAGGGCCTGGTCAACTATCTTCCGGGTGCCCACCGCATCCAGCTGGTGGCCAACCACAACGACGTCCTGTGGATCAACGACTCCAAGGCAACCAATCCGCACGCAGCATCCGCAGCCCTCTCGGCTTTCCAGCAGGTTGTCTGGATTGCCGGCGGCCTCTCCAAGGGCGTCAACTATGACGACCTCGTCAAAGAGCACGCACCCCGGTTGAAAGCCGTTGTACTCATCGGAACCGACACGGAGGCGTTGGAGGGGGGGCCCTCCAACGACACGCGCCGGATGTCCCCCGTGATAGCGCCTCCCAAGGGCGACACTGAAGGAGTGCAGACCGCAGCCTCAGACGCCGCTTCGCCAATCTACGGTGAGACCATCATGGCCCAGGCCGTGGCATCGGCGGCCGGAGTGGCAACGCCCGGCGATACCGTCCTGATGGCACCGGCGGCTGCATCCATGGATCAGTTCTCTTCCTACGCTCACCGTGGCGACGCTTTCGTCCTGGCAGTTCGCGAGCTTGTGGAAGGGCAGGCACCGACCACCGAGGAGTAACAATGGTCAGCACGCCCACCCGCACCCGCGGCAACGAACCCCCGGGACGGGAAGTCCAAGGCCGCGTCTGTTGACGACAGCCGGCCCAAGGGGGCTCCGCGGACACATGCGCAGCTTCTGGGAGAGCCTTGAAGGCAAGGGCAAAGCCCCCCCCAACAGCTCCACGTATTACCTGATCCTCGGCTGTGCTCTGGCGTTGACGGCGATAGGCATCATGATGGTGCTGTCCGCGTCCAGCGTCGAAGCCATCTCCGAGGGTAAGTCGCCTTACGCCGATGCCTCAAGCAGGCGGTCTTCGGCGTCGTTGGACTCATTGCGATGTATGTCATCTCACGGACCAACGTGAACTGGATGAAGAAATTGTCGTGGTGGGCGCTGGGGGGGCAGTCATAGTTCTGCTGGCCTTGGTGCAGGTCATGGGCAACACCGTTAACGGCAACAAGAACTGGATCGACATCGGCGGAGTCACCCTCCAGCCTTCCGAGATGGCCAAGCTGATCCTCTGCGTCTGGATCGCAGCTGTTCTCGCACGCAAGCAGAAGCTCCTCCACCGCTGGATGCACGTCATCATTCCAGTCGTTCCAGGCGCAGGCTTGGTGATTGCGTTGGTGATGTTGGGGAACGACCTCGGAACTGTCATCGTCATAGCGGCGATCACCGCTGCCGGGCTCTACTTCGCCGGGGGTACCGGGCCGCATGCTGGCCATCGCCGGCGCAGTGGGTGCAGTCGGCGCCGTCCTGGGCACCATCAGCAGCTCCAACAGGATCTGCCGCATCACGTCGTGGTTGGGAACGGCGTCCCAGCAGTGCACCGAGCAGTTCGACTTCGATTTCCAATCCACCAACGGCATGTACGGCCTTGCGCAGGGGGGGAGCTGGACCGGGTTGGGCCTTGGACAAAGCCGTCAGAAATACAACTGGTTGCCGGAAGCCCACAACGACTTCATTTTCGCCATTATCGGCGAGGAACTCGGCCTTGTGGGGGGGACCATTGTGGTCCTGGTCCTGTTTGCGATTCTGGGTATTGCCATCTTCCGTGTGGTGGTCAGGCAGACCGATCCGTTCCAGCGCACCCTTGCGGGTGGAATCATGGTGTGGCTGCTCGGCCAGGCAAGCATGAACATGGCCGTAGTGACCCAACTCCTTCCCGTGGTGGGTGTGCCGCTTCCTTTCATCTCATACGGCGGCTCCGCGCTGATCATGTCCCTCTGTGGCGTGGGCGTAGTGTTGTCTTTGGCCCGCGGCCAACTGCCAGCGCAGCAGCGTTCAGGATTCCTGCCGCGACTCATGTCCAAGACCGCACGAAAGCGTACCTAGCACTTCATGACTTTTGATTCCGCCAACGCATCCAAGCCCTTGTCCGTCGTCCTGGCCGGCGGCGGAACTGCCGGTCACGTCAGCCCGTTGCTGGCCATTGCCGATGCCATCAGGGACAAGCGTCCGGAGGCCGCCATCCTTGCTGTTGGCACGCCGTCGGGCATGGAAACCCGCCTCGTCCCGGCCGCCGGGTACGAACTTGCCACCATCGACCGGGTCCCGTTTCCGCGCAGGCCCTCAGCGGACCTCGTGAAGCTGCCCGCCCGTTTGAGCGGCGCGGTTCGGCAGGCCCGGCGCATCCTGGAGGAATCCCGCGCGGACGTTCTGGTGGGTGTGGGCGGGTACGTCTGCACACCGATGTACCTTGCTGCCAGGAAGCTCGGGATTCCCATCGTCATCCATGAGGCCAATATGAAGGCCGGCCTGGCCAACCGGGTCGCGCCCGGTTCAGCAACCATGTTGCCGTGGCATTTGCCGGTACCCGGCTGAGGGGGGTGCACGCCACGTAGGCATGCCGATGCGCCGGGCCATCTCGCAACTTCACAGGACTGTTGCTGCTCCTGCCGCAAAGGCGGCGCTTGGATTGGATGCCCACCGCCCTGCGCTGATCGTCACCGGCGGCTCGTCAGGGGGGGCGTTAAGCATCAACCGTGCCATCACGGCCGCCCTTCCGGCGCTTGCGGCTGCCGGTGTGCAGACGCTCCACATCACAGGCGTCGGCAAGGCCGTCAAGGATGACGACGGCGGACTTCTCGCCGCCGAAGGCTATCGGCAGGTTGAGTACGTGGACGGGATGGAGAACGTCTATGCCGCTGCGGATGTCCTTCTGGCCCGTGCCGGCGCCGGAACAGTCAGCGAAGTAGCGGCGGTGGGAGTTCCCGCAGTATTCGTGCCCTTGCCCATCGGCAACGGAGAGCAGGCACTCAATGCTGCTCCCTTGGTTGCGCCGGCGGCGCATGATGGTGGATGACAAGGACCTCAGTCCGGAATGGCTGCGAAGCGAATTGATTCCGCTTCTGACAGATAGCAGCAGGCTCAACGACATGGCCCGTAAATCCGAGGCCCTCGGTATCAGAAACGCCGATCAGCGCATGGCTGATCTTGTCTTGGAAGCGGTATCCGAATGACCACCACTATCGCCCGCCTGGAGTCCCTCGGACGCGTTCACTTCATCGGCATCGGGGGGGGAGTGGGGGGGATGTCCGCTGTCGCACGCATCATGGTGTCACGGGGGGTGTTCCGGTCAGTGGTACGGATGTCAAGGATTTGCCGGTCATGCGGGACCTTTCCCTGGCTGGTGCGCGCATCGCCGTGGCTATGACGCCGGAAACCTGGGTGACGCCCAGACAATCGTAGCCGGCTCAGCCATCCGTGCGGATAATCCGGAGCTGGTGGCGGCGCGTGATGCCGGGCTGCCCGTGTTGCACCGTTCCGAAGCGCTGGCCGCCACCATGGCCGGCCACCGGGTGGTAACCGTGGCGGGTACCCACGGCAAATCCACTACCACCTCCATGGTTGCCGTCCTGCTCAAGGAAGCCGGTTTGGATCCCTCCTTCGCCATCGGCGCGAACGTGCCGGCACTTGGCGTTAACGCGGCACATGGGGGGGCATCCGACATTTTTGTGGCAGAGGCCGACGAATCGGATGGTTCATTCCTCAACTACCGGCCCTTGATTGCCGTGGTCACCAACGTCGAGGCCGACCATTTGGACCACTATGGGACGCCGGAAGCCGTCTTCGCTTCCTTCGATGCCTTTGCGGCCCTGCTGCCTGCCGATGGCGTCCTACTGGCATGTGCCGACGACCCCCCCGGCGCCCGTGCCTGGCGGAGCGCACAGCGGCCCAGGGGGACCACACGGGTGCTGACGTACGGCACATCCGACGACGCTAACGTCCGGCTTCACGATGACGGCCCGGGCAACGTGTCGGTGGCCTATAACGGTGACGTCAACAAACTCGAACTTCAGGTACCGGGGCGGCACAATGCCCTGAACGCGGCAGCTGCGTTCGCCGTCGCCGTCGAACTCGGTGTGGAACCAGGTGCTGCAGCGGCGGCACTGGGCCACTTCACGGGCGCGTCCCGGCGCTTTGAGCTCAAGGGCATTGGCCGGGGAGTGCGCGTGTATGACGACTACGCCCACCACCCCACTGAGGTCCGCGCAGCTTTGTCTGCAGCCCGTTCCGTGGCCGCCGGAAACAAAGTGCACGTCCTCTTCCAGCCGCATCTGTTTTCCCGCACCCGTGAGTTCTCCCAGGAGTTCGCGGCCGCCCTGGACCTGGCAGACACCGCCATGGTCCTGGACATCTATCCAGCCCGCGAGGACCCCCCCATTCCTGGTGTGACAAGCACGCTGATCACCGAGCATCTGGTGAACGGACGGCTGGTTTCCGCCGATGAAGCTGTTGACGCCGTGGCAGCCGTTGCAAGCGAAGGCGATGTGGTCCTGACGGTGGGCGCGGGAGACGTCACTGCCTACGGGCCTTTGATTGTGGAGCGTTGGGTGGCTAGCACCCGCAAGCCGACCTTCAAACCGGCTACGGCCCCCCCTCGCCGAAGCAAGGCTGGCCGTCCCCGGGGGGGTGACTCCGCGGAGGTCATCAGTGCACAGCGTTCCGTTGAACCGGAGGCGAAGGCCCCCCGGAGAAACCGGCAACCGCTGCAAAATCCGCAGGCGGTGGCTCCAAGGCCGCTGGCGGGCCCGCCAAAGACGGCAAGACCTTGCCGGCGGACAACGTCATTGCCTTTCCTGAGCCGAAGAAGCGCCGCCAGCGGCGACTCGTGCTCTGGACGCTTTCGATTGTGGCCGTTGTGGTCGGTGCTTTGATTGCAGGGGGGGCGATATTTTCGCCCGTGCTCGCAGTCCGGACCATCACAGTGATGGCACGACGTTGCTGACGCCGGACGCGGTGCAGAAAGCACTGTCCGGCCTCGAAGGAAAGCCCCTCCCGCAGCTCAGCGAGCAGGAAATCAAC
This sequence comes from Paenarthrobacter nitroguajacolicus JCM 14115, assembly GCA_001313365.1. Next base: position 26,835 of record BBFS01000031.1, on the reverse strand, counting down.
GAGCTCCTGAAACCGTTGGTCCAGGTCCGTTCGGCCACCATTGAAGCGCGGCCGCCGTCGGAGTTGCTGGTTCACGTGGACGAACGCGTCCCGGTGGCACTGCTGAAGCAGGGGGGGACTCCTACGTCATGGTGGACGTGGACGGTGTGCAGCTCGGTGCAACGAAGGACTTGTCGGCGGTTGCACTTCCGTTGATCGACGCTGGAGTTGGCACAACCAACACGGAGTTGTTCAAGGCTATTGCTGCCGTGCTGGACACCTTGCCCGCCGATATCCTGGCCAGGATGTCCACGGCCTCTGCAGCATCAGCCGATGCTGTTGAGCTGAAACTGGTGGACGGAAAGACGGTAGTGTGGGGGCAATGCCGAGGACAGGGAACTGAAGTCGAAGGCACTTGAAGCGCTCCTGCGGATGCCGGCGGACCCCCAAGGTTCCCGTCAGTATCTACGACGTCAGTGTTCCCCCCCGGCATCCATTCACAAAATAAGCAGCAATGAGAACGTAACCTGCGGCCGGCGGTGGCCTTATTTCGCGACAATCACACGACACGCGCAAGCGGAGATTGCATGTGGCAACCAGAGGAAATACCGTCGCAGTAGAGTTACTTGACATAACTATAACCTTCAACTAGAGGGTTAAGGTCCAAGGATTCAAGTTGGACTCGATCAGTTTCGCTATAGGACACAAGCAAGGGGGCACGAAACGTGGCAGCACCGCAGAATTACTTGGCCGTCATCAAGGTCGTCGGCATCGGCGGCGGTGGCGTGAACGCAGTCAACCGCATGATCGAGGTCGGCCTTCGGGGCGTGGAGTTCATCGCCATCAACACCGACGCGCAGGCGCTGCTCATGAGCGACGCCGACGTCAAGCTCGACGTCGGACGTGAACTCACCCGCGGCCTCGGTGCCGGGGCAAACCCGGAGGTCGGCAAGCAGGCAGCAGAAGACCACGCCGACGAGATCGAAGAAGTTCTCCGTGGTGCTGACATGGTCTTCGTTACTGCAGGCGAGGGTGGTGGCACCGGAACCGGTGGCGCCCCCGTGGTCGCGCGCATCGCCCGCTCCCTCGGTGCGCTGACCATTGGCGTCGTAACCCGTCCGTTCACCTTCGAAGGCCGACGCCGCGCAGGCTCTGCCGAGGCCGGCATTGATGCCCTCCGCGACGAAGTCGACACCCTGATCGTCATCCCCAACGATCGCCTCCTGTCCATCAGTGATCGCAACGTCTCCGTCCTGGACGCCTTCCGCTCCGCGGACCAGGTGCTCCTTTCCGGTGTCCAGGGCATCACGGACCTCATTACCACCCCGGGCCTGATCAACCTTGACTTCGCTGACGTCAAATCCGTCATGCAGGGCGCAGGCTCGGCCCTCATGGGCATCGGTTCCGCCCGTGGCGAAGACCGCGCTGTCAAGCTGCCGAACTGGCCATCGCCTCCCCGCTCCTGGAAGCATCCATCGACGGTGCCCACGGAGTCCTTCTTTCCATCCAGGGCGGCTCCGATCTCGGGCTGTTCGAGATCAACGAGGCTGCCCGCCTTGTGCAGGAAGTGGCCCACCCCGAGGCAAACATCATCTTCGGTGCCGTCATTGACGACGCCTGGGTGACGAAGCACGCGTGACTGTCATTGCTGCAGGCTTCGACGACGTCAAGGCAACTTCGCCCTCCATGGACCAGTCACGTCCGGCCCAGAACCCTGTGCCCTCGGACCGCCCGGCTGCTCCGAGCAGCGCGCCTTCCAGCGCTGCCGCACCGCAGCACGCTACGGCTGGTATCGGCGCAGCAGGGTTGAGCAACTGGGGCCAGCAGCGTCCGTCCGCCCTGCCCGCGGACTCCGGCTTCGACGTCGACCTTCCGGCAGTGGTTGAACCCGATCTTTCGGGCAGCCGCTCCGATGACCTCGACGTTCCCGACTTCCTGAAGTAAGCCACGTTCGGAGAGTCAGTACCAGGTGTTTTGGTGGCGAGATGAAGTACGGCCCGGCGTTTCTGTAGCCTTCACGGATGCAGACGCCGGGAACCTGGCTCTCCATGTGGGGGACGATCCCTCGGACGTGATGGCCCGTCGTGTCCGGTTGGAACAGGCTATTGGCCTGAGCGCCAATGGTCCGGTTGCAGGGCAGTTCCAATATATGGATCAGGTCCACGGCAACCACGTTGAGTTCATTGCAGCACACGGTCCGGGACCACTGCTGACGCTATGGTCTCCGCCGCCGGGGGGATCGTCCAGCCCGCAAGCGCCCACAACATTCCCGCGTCCACCACAGCCTCTGGCTGTCATGGTGGCTGATTGCGTCCCGGTCGTGCTCGTTGGGAGTGACGCCGACGACAACCCCCCCGTCATAGCTGCTGCCCACGCCGGGCGTCCCCGGTGTCGCTTCTGCCGTTGTACCTGCCACCGTCGAAGAAATGCGCCGCCGGGGGAGCCGCCAACATCAGCGCATGGCTCGGTCCGTCCATCTGCGGATCCTGTTATGAGGTCCCGGAACAGCTGCGGGCCGACGTCGCAGCAAAAGTTCCCGAAACATGGTCTTTCACCTCGTGGGGAACGCCGGCCTTGGACCTGCCGGCGGGTGTCCGGGCCCAGTTGGCTGCCCTCCACGTCACCGTGGAGTATTCCGGAGCATGCACCCTCGAAAACGACTCCCTATTTTCCTACCGGCGGGACTCCCGAACCGGTCGATTCGCAGGTTTGGTGTGGACTCATGACTAGCGTTGGATATGACAATGAACAAGGGCAGGATTCGGGCGGCGACGCCCGGACCGCTGAGCTTGCTCATCGGCTCGGCCTCGTCCGCCAACGGATGGAATCTGCCGTCCACGTTGCCGGGCGGACTGATTCACCGCGGCTGATTGTGGTCACCAAGTTCCATCCCGCGGCCGACGTCCGTCGCTTGGTCGCCCTCGGCGTTACGGACGTCGGTGAAAACCGCGACCAAGAAGCTGCCGCCAAGAGTGCTGAGCTCACACATGTTGACGTCAAGTGGCACTTCATTGGCCAGCTTCAGAGCAATAAGGCGAAGTCCGTGGCCAAGTATGCCTCGTCGGTCCAGTCCATCGACCGCGTGGCGGTTGTTGACGCTTTGGCCAAGGCCATCGCCCGTGAAAAGGATGCCACGGGGGCGGAGCGACCTCGATTGCTTCATCCAGGTCAGCCTGGACGACGACGCCGGCGCTCACCGCGGCGGTGCCAACCCTTCCGACGTCGAGGTCCTCGCAGGGAAAATAGAATCAGCTGAAGGGCTGCGGCTGGCCGGGCTGATGGCAGTGGCGCCGCTGGGGGGGCTGATCCGAATGCCGCGTTTGAGAAGCTCGCCGGGATTTCCCAGGCGCTCTGCGCCGTTCATCCCGCCGCAACAGGTATTTCTGCGGGGGGGATGAGCCAGGACCTGGAAGCAGCGGTGAAGTTCGGGGGGGCGACACACCTGAGAATTGGCTCCGATATTCTCGGTTCCCGTCCGGCCGTGGGGGGTAGCGTCAAAGTATTGGAATGACGGGCCGGGGGGGTTCCAATATGTCAAGTCATGGCGGCCCGCCTACTGCAGAAATGATAGGAGTGCACCATGCTGGCGCTCTGCGCAAGACAATGATCTATCTTGGGCTCGCCGACGGCGATGAACACTACGAATCTGAGCAGTCCGTCGCCACGCACCACGATGAAGAACGCCCCCAGGCACAGGAACGGGAAGAGCGCCGTGCGCCTGCTCCCGTCCGGGAAGTTGTCCGTGAAATGCCCACTGTTGATGCCGAAGAGGAATACCGCGCACCCGTGACACCCATCAAGCGTGCGGCGTCCAGCCGCGAAGATGCCTCGGGCCTGAGGCAGATCACCACCGTTCACCCGCGTTCATACAACGATGCCAAGGTCATCGGTGAGAGTTTCAGGGATGGCATTCCTGTGATCATGAATGTCACTGACATGGGCGAAGCAGACGCCAAGCGACTCGTGGACTTCTCTGCCGGCCTTGTTTTTGGCCTGCACGGCAGCATCGAGAGGGTGACCAACAAAGTCTTCCTGTTGTCGCCGTCATACGTTGAGGTCATCGGAGATGACAAGAAGGCCAGCGAAACGCAGGCCAGTTTCTTCAACCAGAGCTGACAACAGTTTTTTGCGGATGCCAGGCGGGTCAACCCGCCTGGCATCTGTGTTGCAATAGTAGGGACCGATCCGCATTCCGGAACAAGTGGGAGATCTGAGCTAACTCGTGGGCATTGTTTTCGGCCTTATCTATATTGTGTTGTTGCTGTTCTTCATTGCCCTGATCATCCGACTCATCTTCGAATGGGTCCAGATGTTCGCCCGCCAGTGGCGGCCAAGGGGTGTGGCGTTGGTTACAGCCATGTGGTGTACTCCGTAACGGATCCTCCGCTTGGCAGGCTCCGAAAACTCATACCACCCCTTCAACTGGGCGGAATATCGCTGGATTTGGGCTTCCTGATCCTGATTATTGCCGTCAGCATTGCCATGGCAGTGACCAGCAGCCTGGCGTAGTTGCTCCGCGGAACCCGGGCCACCGATGGTCCATAGGCCGCAAATTCTCCAAATCAACACGATGGTGTTGAATTAGAGGAACAAGATGATATTTAGGTACCGTAGTTTTGAACGGCCGGAAGGCTACTGACTAACTAGACCAACGAGGTGACCAGATGGCTTTGACGCCAGAAGACGTTGTCAACAAGCGCTTTCAGCCGACCAAGTTCCGCGAAGGCTACGACCAGGATGAGGTCGATGACTTCCTCGACGAGATCGTGGTGGAACTTCGCCGCTTGAACCAGGAGAACGACGAACTTCGCAAGAAGCTCGGCGAGGCCGGATCGGCTGTTCCTGCTGCAACTGCTGCAGCCCCCCCGGTCGTCGAGAAGGTTCCGGCCCCCCCGGTCAAGGTCGACAAGGAAGCAGAGGCGAAGGCGGAAGCCGAAGCCAAGGCTGCCGAAGCTGCCAAGAAGAAGGAAGCCGAGCAAGCTGCTGCCGCTGCCGCAGCTCCGAAGGCACCCGCTGCCGGCAACGGCGTCACCTCTTCCGCTGAGTCTGCTGCAGGCCTGCTTGCCATGGCACAGCAGATGCACGACAAGCACGTTTCAGACGGTGCGCAGCAGAAGGAAAAGATCATTGCCGAGGCTCAGATCGAGGCTTCCAGCCTCGTCAACGACGCCCAGGAGAAGTCCCGCAAGATCCTAGGTGCCCTCGAGCAGCAGCGCTCCGTTCTTGAGCGCAAAGTTGAGCAGCTCCGCGGCTTCGAGCGCGACTACCGTTCACGCCTGAAGGCTTACATCGAGGGTCAGCTCCGCGACCTCGACGCCCGTGGTTCCGTTGCTGCCCCCTGAGGTTGGCGAAGCAACCGCAGACGTTTAGCAAGTATTCTGAAAGCCGGTGGCTGAGGACTCCTCGGCCGCCGGCTTTCGCTGTTAAAGACTGACAGCGGCCAAAAGCTGACAGCAGCCCGCCACGCTTCCCGAATGAAAGCACTATGACCGACGACTTCACCGCTGACGCCGCACAACCGGCGCCTGCTGAGCGCCGTAAGTGGCGTCCTGCCATGCTCTGGCTCTTTGCCGCTTCGCCGTGTTCGCCTACGTTTTTGATCAGCTCACCAAGCTCTGGGTGACCAGCACCATGACAGAGGGTGAGCGCATTCCTGTGCTGCCTCCGTTGCTGCACTGGTACTACATCCGTAATTCCGGGGGGGCGGCGTTTTCCATCGGCGAGAACGTGACATGGATCTTCACGATCGTCATGGCAGCTGTTTCCGTGGCGATCCTCTTCCAATTGCGAAAGTTGGGTTCTGCTTGGTGGGCGCTTTCCTTGGGGCTGTTGCTGGGAGGGGCTCTCGGCAACTTAACCGACCGTTTGTTCCGTGAGCCATCCTTCGCCATGGGGCACGTGGTGGACTTCATCCAATTGCCGAACTTCGCCATCTTCAACATCGCCGACTCGGCGGTGGTGTCGGGCGTCGTTATTATTTGCCTCCTGACGCTGCGAGGCGTCGGCATGGATGGAACGCGGCATGTAGCAGTACCCAAGCCCGCCAAAGATGCGAAGCCTGCGGGCGGCACTACCGGGGGGGAGCCTGCTGGTGAGTGAATCTGTGGTGGTCCCCCCCGAAGAGCTGGCCGGCGTTCGCGTTGACGCAGGCCTGGCGCAGCTTCTGGACATTTCGCGCTCCGCGGCTGCGCTGCTGATTTCCGAGGGAAACGTCACAAGCGGCGGAGTGGCAATGGGTAAGTCGGCAAAGCTCGTTGCCGGCGCGTTGATTGATGTCACGGTTCCCGAGCGTCCGGATCCCTTGGAAGTCGTGGAGGAAGTTGTGGAAGGCCTGAAGATCCTGCTGGACGACGAGGAATTCGTTGTCATCGACAAGCCTGTGGGGGGGTTGCTGCCCATCCCTCGCCCGGCTGGGTGGGCCCTACTGTAGTGGGGGGTCTCGCCGGTGCCGGCTACCGGATTTCAACCTCAGGGGCGCCTGAGCGGGCGGGAATCGTTCACAGGCTCGACGTCGGTACTTCCGGCGTGATGGTCGTGGCCAAGACCGAGCACGCCTACACGGTCCTGAAGCGGGCGTTCAAGGAACGTACCGTGGAGAAGGTTTATCACGCAGTCGTTCAGGGACTGCCTGATCCGCTGGAGGGCACTATTGACGCGCCGATCGGTCGTCACCCCCCGGCCATGACTGGCGATTCGCCGTCATCGAGGACGGCCGGCCGTCAGTGACCCATTACGAGGTCCTGGAAGCTTTTGGCAAGGCGACCTTGGTGGAAGTCCATTTGGAGACCGGCCGGACGCATCAGATCCGAGTCCACTTCTCGGCGCTTCGGCATCCGTGTGCCGGAGATCTCACCTATGGGGGGGCAGACCCTCGTCTCGCTGCGAACCTCGGCCTCACCCGGCAATGGTTGCACGCCCGCCAGCTTGGCTTCACCCACCCCCCCGCACGGGCGATTGGGTTGAAGTCAGCAGCGACTACCCGGCGGACCTTCAGTACGCCCTGGATTTGCTCGCGACAGGCTCCGCATAGACAGGATTCACTGCCCGGGTCCGACTTCTGCCGGACCCGGGACGGTAGACTGTCGTGGTGACTTCCAGCAATGATTCGTTCGTCCATCTGCACACCCACACCGAATACTCCATGCTGGATGGAGCTGCCCGGCTCGGTGAGTTGTTCGATGAAACCGAACGCCTGGGGGATGCCCGCCCTGGCCACCACTGACCATGGATATTTGTTCGGAGCCTTCGACTTTTGGCGCAAGGCCACGGACAAGGGCATCAAACCGATCATCGGTGTCGAAGCCTACGTAACCCCCCCTGGTACCGCCCGCGGGGGGGACAAGGAGCGCGTGCGCTGGGGCGATGAAAGCCAGCGCAAGGACGACGTCTCGGGTGGTGGCTCGTATACCCATATGACCCTCCTGAGTTACAACAACGTGGGCATGAGGAACCTGTTCAGGGCTTCATCCATCGCCTCCTTGGACTCCGTCTTTGGTAAATGGCCGCGGTTGGACCGGGAACTACTCAACACCTACTCCGAAGGCTTGATCGCCACCACAGGTTGCCCTTCCGGGGGGGAAGTCCAGACCAAGTTGCGGCTCGGTCTTTACCGTGAGGCTGTGGAAGCCGCAGCTGAATTCCGCGATATTTTTGGCGCGGAGAACTACTTCTGCGAACTGATGGATCACGGGCTGGACATTGAACGGCGCGTCACGGGCGATCTCCTGCGCCTGGCCAAGGAGCTCAACCTCCCGCTGGTGGCCACCAATGACCTCCATTACACGCATGAACATGATGCCAAGGCCCACGAGGCCTTGTTGGCCATCCAATCCGGTTCCACGCTCCTGGAGCCGACGTATGACAACGGCGGTTCGCGCTTCGCGTTCTCCGGCAGCGGCTACTACCTGAAGTCGCCGCAGGAGATGCGGGAGCTGTTCCGGGATCACCCTGAAGCCTGCGACAATACGCTGCTCATCGCCGAGCGCTGCGAAGTTTCTTTCAACACCGGCGCCAACTACATGCCGCGCTTCCCTTGCCCTCCCGGGGGGGAAGACGAGACCTCCTGGCTGGTCAAGGAAGTGGATACCGGCCTGAAGTACCGCTACCCCCCCAAGGCATTCCTGACAAGGTCCGGAAGCAGGCGGACTACGAGCTGGGCGTCATCACGTCCATGGGATTCCCGGGATACTTCCTGGTGGTTGCCGACTTCATCAACTGGGCCAAGAACAACGGCATCCGTGTAGGTCCCGGCCGCGGATCCGGTGCAGGCTCCATGGTGGCGTACGCCATGCGCATCACCGACCTCGACCCCCTGCAGCACGGCCTGATCTTTGAGCGCTTCCTTAACCCGGACCGCGTTTCCATGCCCGACTTCGACGTCGACTTCGATGATCGCCGCCGCTCCGAGGTGATTGACTACGTCACCAAGAAGTACGGCGACGAGCGTGTGGCCATGATCGTCACGTACGGCACCATCAAGACCAAGCAGGCGCTCAAGGACTCCTCGCGCGTGCTGGGCTACCCGTTCAGCATGGGTGAGACGCTGACCAAGGCACTTCCTCCTGCCGTTATGGCCAAGGACATTCCCTTGGCGGACATTCAGAACCCGGAATCCAAGCGTTACAGCGAAGCCGGGGGATTTCCGCCAGCTGATCGCCACGGATCCGGAGGCCGCCAAGGTCTTCGAGACTGCCCTGGGCATCGAGGGACTGAAGCGCCAGTGGGGTGTTCACGCCGCCGGTGTGATCATGTCCTCGGACCCCCCCATCATCGATGTCATTCCCATCATGCGCCGTTTCCAGGACGGCCAGGTCATCACCCAGTTCGATTACCCGACGTCCGAAGCCTCGGCCTGATCAAGATGGACTTCCTGGGTCTCCGAAACCTGACGATCATTTCGGATGCCCTGGAAAACATCAAGATGAACCGCGGCGTCGACCTGGATCTGGAAAACCTGGAACTCGACGACGCTGCGTCCTACGAGCTCCTGGCGCGCGGTGACACCTTGGGCGTGTTCCAGCTCGACGGCGGGCCCATGCGGTCCCTGCTCAAGCTCATGAAGCCTGACAACTTCGAAGACATCTCCGCTGTTCTTGCCCTGTACCGGCCTGGACCCATGGGCGCCAACGCCCACACCGACTACGCCCTGCGCAAAAACGGGATCCAGGAAGTCATTCCCATCCACCCGGAGCTGGAAGAACCGCTGAAGGAAATCCTGGGCGGCACCTTTGGCTGATCGTGTATCAGGAGCAGGTCATGGCCGTGGCGCAGAAGCTGGCCGGCTACTCGCTTGGACAGGCAGATATCCTCCGCCGCGCCATGGGTAAGAAGAAGAAGTCCGAGCTGGACAAGCAGTTCGCCGGCTTCTCCCAAGGCATGCAGGACAACGGCTACTCCATGGCCGCCGTCAAGACGCTGTGGGACATTCTGCTCCCGTTCTCCGACTACGCCTTCAACAAGGCCCACTCGGCAGCATATGGCGTTATCTCGTACTGGACGGCCTACTTGAAGGCGCACTACGCGCCGGAGTACATGGCTGCCTTGCTGACGTCCGTGGGTGATGACAAGGACAAATCCGCCATCTACCTCAACGAGTGCCGTCGAATGGGCATTACTGTCCTCCCGCCGGACGTCAACGAATCCTCGCTGAACTTCACCCCGGTGGGAACGGACATCCGCTTCGGCATGGGCGCCATCCGCAATGTCGGCGTCAATGTGGTGGATGCAATGGTGGCTGCGCGCACTTCCGAGGGCAAGTACACGTCCTTCAAGGATTTCCTCCTCAAGGTGCCCGCCGTAGTGTGCAACAAGCGCACCATCGAATCGCTGATCAAAGCCGGAGCGTTCGATTCACTCGGTCACCATCGGCGTGCTTTGGCGATGATCCACGAAGAAGCCATCGACTCTGTGATCACGCTCAAGCGCAACGAGGCAATTGGCCAGTTCGATCTCTTCGCGGGCTTTGAAGACCAGGAGCCCGAGGCGTCGCTGACCACCGAAATCCCGGATCTGCGAGTGGGAGAAGAAGGACAAGCTGTCCTTCGAAAGGGACATGTTGGGCCTCTACGTTTCAGACCATCCCTTGCAGGGGCTGGAGGGCGTCCTCAGCCAGCACGCTGAACAGTCCATTACGTCGATCATCGCCGAGGACGGACCGCACGACGGCGCGATAGTCACTATTGCGGGCATGATCACCTCGCTGAGCCGCAGGATTGCCAAGCCAGCGGAAACGCCTATGCCCGAGCAGAAATCGAAGACCTGGCGCTTCCATGGAGGTCATGTTCTTCGGCCAGGTTTACGGTCCCATCGCCTCGGTCCTGGCTGAGGACTTGATCGTTGTGGTCAAGGGCCGTCTGCAGCGCCGCGATGACGGAGCGGTCACTTTGAACTGCATGGAGCTATCCGTCCCGGACCTCAGTGAAAGCGTGAACGGTCCCGTGGTGATCACCATTCCTACGTTCAAGGCCACCGAGGCAGTTGTGACTGACCTGCGTGACGTGCTGCGAACCCACCGCGGAAATTCGGAAGTCCGGCTCAAGCTGATGGGGGGGGACACGAAGGTGGAGGTCATGGGCTTGCCCGTCCATATGCGGGTCAACCCCAGTCCTTCACTTTTTGGTGACTTGAAGGTCCTGCTGGGTCCTGCTTGCCTGGATAACTAGCAGGCTCGCGGCCGCTCGGTCAGATTTCGTAGTCGAGCGGCGCGGGCTTGCTGTAACCGCCGCTGTGGTACAGCAGGGGGGGAGTGCCGTCCTCGCCCACCTGGCCGTCTATGACCTCGACTACCACCACAGCGTTGTTCTCGAAAGACAGGCGCATCTGGATTCTGCCCACGAGCCAACCGCTGACATCCTTGAGAATAGGCACGTCATGGGGGGGCCCGGCTCCCAATGATCGCCGTCGAACCGGTCGCGTGTCCGTGCGAAGCGATTGGCGAGGGCTTGGTTTTCCAGCCCCCAGCATGTGGACTCCGATGTACTCCGCGTTGGCCACGGCAGCCAGGAACTGGAACTCCTGGCCATGTTGAAGGTGAAGCGGGGGCGGTTCGGCAGATAGCGAGGCCACAGACGTGGCGGTGAAGCCGAAGGGGCTTCCGTTGAGGTTCGCCGTGATGATGGCTACTCCAGCGGCATGCCGACGGAACATCTCCCTGAAAGTCTGCTCGAAGCCGGATGGTTCGCTGGGCACGTCGGTTTTCTCCTGAATCGGGGGGGCCTTGCATGTCTTCTTCTTCAGGGTATTCCTCCGGGAGTGCGAGCCCCACATTTTGTCGGGGGGGCGGCGTGAACCTTTGTTAATGTGAGGTGCATGACCGATTCCACCGTGCACGTCCCTGCCGTCGCAGAACAGATCTCTGCCTCCAAACCCCCGGCGCTCGAAGGACGTCCTTTGGTTGGTCCTTCCGGCGGCTTTGGGTGTGGTTGCCGGATTCATCTGGTGGCTTCTTGCTCCTGGGGGACTGAACCTGGTCTCGGGCAATCCGGATCTGGCGAATGCGGCCAACCCTGATTCCTGGCTTCCGCGGGACTGGTCCTCGCAGCCCTGACGCTGCTCGCAGGGTGCCTCACCGGCGTGATGCTGGACGGAAAGTTAAACGGAGATGGTGCGCGCGCGCTTGGCCTTTGCTCTCCTTGGGGGGGGTGCTTTGGGTGCGGTCTTCGCATGGCTGGTTGGGCTGCTTGCCGCCCAGTTGCTGGGGGGGCCCGCCCCGGATCCTGCCCTTGGCCCCGGGTTTGGCTTCACGCTGCGCTCCTACGCTGTACTGGTTCTGTGGCCTGCTGCCATCGCTTTTATCACGTTTGTCCTGGCGCTGTTCGGGGTTCTGTCGAAGAAACCCGTAAAATAGCCGGGTGACCACTTCCTCGGATACTTCCGCCCTCTCCACTGACGCCCTAAATTTCCGGAGCATCGATTTCCGGGGCCGCCGCCTTACCTTGCGGAGCTGCGCGCAGCTGTGCCAAGGGCGCAGCATCAGACGATGGCAGAGGCCGAACAGAAGGTCCTGGACATCATTTCCGACGTCCGTAGCCGCGGCTTTGCCGCCTTGGCCGAACTGGCCAGGAAATTCGACGGCGTGGAGCAGTCACACCCCAGGTCCCGGCGGAGGCACTTACCCAGGCGCTGACGGAACTTGACCCGAAGGTCCGCGCTGCCTTGGAGGAGTCCATCAACCGCGCCCGGCAATTTGCTGACCAGCAGCGCCCTGCCAATGTGGATGTACAACTTGGCGACGGTGCCGTTGTCAGCCAAAACTGGATTCCTGTGGGACGCGTTGGGCTCTACGTTCCCGGTGGACTCGCTCCGCTGGCATCTTCAGTCATCATGAACGTGGTCCCCGCGGTTGCCGCCGGCGTGGAGTCCATTGCGCTTGCCTCCCCGCCGCAGAAAGACTTTGGCGGCCTCCCGCACCCCACCATCCTGGCCGCGGCGAAGCTCCTGGGCATTGACGAGGTGTACGCCATCGGCGGCGCACAGGCCATTGTTTCGTTTGCTTACGGCATCCCTGGCACAGGTGACGAACTGTCTATTGAGCCCGTTGACGTTGTCACGGGCCCGGGCAACATTTTTGTGGCCACAGCCAAGCGCCTCGTCAAGGGTGTGGTGGGCATCGATTCCGAGGCCGGAACCACGGAGATCGCCATCCTTGCCGACGCCACCGCGCAGGCCCCGTTGGTGGCCGCCGACCTCATAAGCCAGGCGGAGCATGATCCCAAAGCAGCCTCCGTCCTGGTGACTGACTCCGCGGAACTGGCTGACGCCGTCGTGCTTGAACTGGCGCGGCAGGCCGCTGGAACAAAGCACCGTGCGCGCGTTCTTGAGGCGCTGTCCGGACCGCAGTCCGGTGTGGTGCTGGTGGATGATCTTGAGCAGGGGGGATCGCGGTCTGCAACGCATACGCAGCTGAACACCTGGAAATCATGACGGCCAACGCGGCCACGGTTGCAGCGCGGATTCGTAACGCGGGAGCGATCTTCGTGGGCGACTTCAGCCCGGTCAGCCTGGGGGGGGACTACTGCGCAGGTTCCAACCACGTGCTGCCCACCAGCGGAACGGCCGCTTTCTCGTCCGGTCTCAACGTCACCACGTTCCTCCGCGCGGTCCAGGTCATCAACTATGACCGCGCCGCCTTGGAGCAAGTCAGCGGACACATCGTGAGCCTGTCGGGTGCAGAGGACCTTCCGGGCCACGGAGATGCTGTTCGAATTCGCTTCGCGTAGGGCCGCAAACCACTACATATGTGGGTGGCTACCACTACATGTAGTAATTACACGCTTGTCATTACCGCATGGCGGACCGTAAACTGGTGCCGGAAGTGAATCTTCCGGCACCTTTGCGTATCCGGCGTCCTGCCGCATGCGATTCCGTGCCGGAGCCGTCAGGGGGAGGCCCAGCGTGTATTGTCCGTTCTGCCGGAATCCCGACTCCCGCGTCGTCGACAGCCGAATGGCTGACGACGGTTCATCCATCCGCCGCCGACGCCAGTGCCCGGAATGCGGACGTCGCTTCACCACAGTGGAAACCACCAGCTTGTCCGTGATCAAGAGGTCCGGCGTCGGCGAACCATTCAGCCGCATCAAGGTCATCAGTGGAGTCCGCAAGGCATGCCAGGGACGTCCGGTCACGGAGGACGATCTTGCAATGCTCGCCCAGGAAGTCGAGGAGAATATTCGTTCCTCGGGCGCAGCGGAGATCGATGCCCATGAGGTGGGCCTGGCCATTCTGGGCCCGCTCCGGAAGCTTGATGAAGTGGCATACCTTCGTTTTGCCAGCGTGTATCAGGCGTTTGAGTCCCTGGAGGACTTCGAATCAGCCATCTCGCTGCTACGCCATGAGGCAGAAGCGGCCAAGGCAGGCGCCAAGCAAGTCAAGGGTTCGGAAAAGAGCCAGCTATAGCTCCGGTGGCGGCAGCGGAGGGGAAGCCGCAGCCGCCACCGGCATCAATCCTGACCGGGATCAGCGCCCGCCGGACACAGGGAGCACGGCTCCGGTAATGTACCGCCTCGTCCGACATCAGCACATCACCGCCGCAGCCACCTCCTCCGGCTCCGCGCCGCGGCCCATCGGGATGGTTGGGTTCAGCCTCTCCACGCGGTCCGGCATTCCAGCCGCTGCGTGGAGGCCGGTATTGGTGCTGCCCGGGGCAACGGCGTTGACACGGATGCCCTGCTTGGCCACTTCGGCGGCAAGGCCCACAGTCAAAACATCCACTGCCCCCCCCTTGGTGGCCGCGTAGTGGACCCAGGTTCCGGGCGAGCCCGCCTTGGTGGCTGTGGAGGAGACGTTGACGATGGAACCGCCGCTGCCGCCGTTGTCCGTCGAAAGTCGCCGAACTGCTTCCTGGCACATGAAAATCATTCCGGCCACGTTGACATCAACAACCCGTTGGACCGTCTCCGCCGGCACTTCCATGAGGGCACCGATCAGGTTCCCCCCCGTGATGGCGGCGTTGTTGATCACGGCGGTCACGGGACCCCAGCCGGCGGCTTCGTCGAACAGGCGTCCGACGTCGGCCGGTTGGCTGACATCCGCCTGCACGGCGCGTGCCTTGCCGCCTTGGGCCAGGATGTCGTTGACCACAGTCCGTGCACCTTCAGCGTCTGCGGAGTAATTGACCACCACGTGATACCGGGCAGCCGCCGCGGCGAGTGCTACGGCGGCTCCGATTCCCCCGGCTGGCGCCGGTGACGATCGCGACTCCGCGTTCATCATGCTGGTCGGCTGTTTCGGCCTCTGTCATGCCGCGGCTACTTCGCGAGCTTGTGGTGCAAAGCGACCTCGAGTGCCGCGCCCACAATGCCGGCGTCATTCTTCAACTTTGCCGTGACGATTTTGGTCCGCAGCTCAAGGTGCGGGAAGTACTCGTCGGAGCGTTTGGAAATGCCGCCACCCACAATGAACAGCTCGGGGGGGAGAACAGGAACTCCACGTGCTGGAGGTAGCGGTTGAGCAGGACGCCGTACTCGTCCCAGCTCAGGCCATCGCGTTCGCGAGCCACCGCGGAGGCTTTGGTCTCGGCGTCGTGCCCGTCCACCTCAAGATGCCCGAGCTCGGCGTTGGGGGGGACCAGCTGTCCATTGAAGATGAATGCCGATCCGATGCCGGTTCCCAGTGTGATCACCAGAACGGTGCCGTCCACGCCCTCGCCAGCACCGTAACGGGCTTCGGCGAGGCCGGCGGCGTCGGCGTCATTGATGACCTCTACGGGACGGCCGAGGCGTTTGGTGAAGGTGGCGTCGATGTTGGTGCCAAGCCAGGTTTTGTCCACGTTGGCCGCCGAGTTGACCACGCCGTGCTGGATGATGCCGGGGGGGAATGTCACACCCACGGGGGGGAATCCGCTGCCGGCGCGTCGGGGCGGCTGGAGAGTTCCTCAACGATTTGGGCGACAACCTCAGCTACAGCTCCGGAGTGGCGGGCTGCGGAGTGGGAACGCGGAAGCGGTCGCCAATCAACTTGCCCTTCTTCAGGTCGACGATGCCGCCCTTGATGCCGGTGCCACCGATGTCGATACCGATCAACGGGGCGTTCTTGTGGGTCTTCTCATCCTTCTTGGACAATGCATTTCCGATCATGGCAGGAGGGGGATGGGCATGGCGCAGCCGCCCGGGCTGCGTGGACCTTCCGGAGAGCTCAGGGAAGGGTAAGGATTTCCGCGCCGGTCTCGGTGACCAGCAGGGTGTGTTCGAATTGGGCAGTGCGTTTGTGGTCCTTGGTGACGACTGTCCAGTCGTCGGCCCACATATCCCATTCGATGGTGCCAAGGGTCAGCATGGGTTCGATGGTGAAGACCATGCCTGCCTCGATCACGGTGTTGTACGCCGGGGGGGCTGCGTCGTAATGCGGAATGATGAGGCCGGTGTGAAAGGCCTCGCCCACGCCGTGGCCGGTGAAATCCCGAACTACGCCATAGCCGAAGCGTTTTGCGTAGGACTGGATGGCACGGCCGATTACGTTGATTTCGCGGCCAGGGGCCACGGCCTTGATGGCCCGGTTGAGCGACTCCTGCGTACGCTCAACCAGCAGACGGGATTCTTCGTCCACGTCGCCAACCAGGAAAGTGTAGTTGGTATCCCCATGCACGCCGTTGATGAAGGCAGTGATGTCAATGTTCAGGATGTCGCCATCCTGCACCACGGTTGAGTCCGGGATCCCGTGGCAAATGACCTCATTGAGCGAGGAACACAGGGACTTGGGAAAGCCCCGGTAGCCGAGGGTGGACGGGTACGCGTTGTGGTCCAGGAGGAACTCGTGCCCCACCTTGTCCAGATGGTCGGTGGTGACGCCCGGCTGGATATGCTTGCCGACCTCGACGATCGCTTGCGCAGCGATCTTTCCGGCAATCCGGATCTTCTCGATGGTCTCCGCTGACTTCACCTCGGAGCCGTGAACTTGGCGGGTGCCTTCTTGCCGACATACTCCGGCCTGGGAATCGACGCCGGGACGGGTCGTTCAGCTGATGGTTCCCGGGGGGGTGAGGGCGCCAATGGGTGCAGTCGAAGCAAGAGAAGGCATAGATTGATCATATAAGGCACACAAGAGACGTAAGTAACAAAGTGTGGCCGGGTTCCTGTGACCCCCCCGCCAACGTTACGCGTCGAAGGGCCCGAAGACTGAGGAGGAGACGTGACGGAGTACTGGTACAACGTCAAGACGCACGAGATCGAAGAGGACGCCTTGTCCGATTGGACCCAGCTCATTGGCCCCCCCTATAAGACCAGGGAAGAAGCCGAGCACGCCTTGGAAAAGGTCAAAGCACGCAATGACGCCTGGGATGCCCAGGACGACGATTAGCCGGGACGTTGCTTAGAAGGAGTGCTCCGGTCCGGGGGGGAACTGACCGGACCGGACGTCCTCCCCCGTAAGCGGTGGCGGCATCACTCAGCGTGGTGCGAAGATCCGCATATTGCTTGACGAACTTGGCCATTTTGCCGCCACGCAATCCAGCCATGTCCTGCCACACAAGGACCTGCCCCCGTGGTGCTCTTGCCAGCACCGATACCGACGGTCGGGACCCGCAATGCGGCGTCGACGGCGGCTGCGGTGTCCGCAGGAACCATCTCCATGAGGACACTGAAAGCGCCGGCGTCCTGCAGGGCAACGGCGTCCTCGATCAGGCGCTGGGCGTCGTCTCCCCCCCGGCCTTGCACGCGGTAGCCGCCGAGGGAATGTTCGCTTTGCGGGGGTGAATCCGATGTGGGCCATGACGGGGATGCCTGCCTGGACCATGGCTTTGACGGTGTCCGCGTAATATGCCGTCCCTTCGATCTTGACGGCGTGCGCCAGTCCCTCTTTGAGGAACCGGACGCCGGTGGCCACTGCCTGACCGGGAGAAACTTCATAGCTCCCGAAAGGCAGGTCCGCTACGATCAGCGCCCGCTTGGCCGCCCTGCTGACTGCCCGTGTGAGGGGAAGGAGCTCATCCACTGTGACAGGGAGGCTCGTCTCGTTGCCGAACACGTTGTTGGAAGCGGAGTCACCCACCAGGAGGACTTCGATTCCCGCCTGGTCAAAGATTTCGGCGGTGTACTGCTCGTATGCCGTCAGCATGGCGAAGTGCTCGCCGTTGTCCTTGGCCTGCTGCAGGTGGTGTATGCGGACCCGGCTGATGGGCTTCCTGCCAGCCGTCGCTTGCGCTTGCGCCGCTGGTGCGGGGGCCGCTGCCGTAGGGGGGCGGGAACTTCGGCGGGCGTGGTGGACTCAGGTAGGTTGCTCGGGGCCATGGATAGAGCCTAAGCGGTGCCGACGGCGGCTGCCACCAGTGTGCCCGGCGTCACCTTATGTAAACGCTGTGTTACACGCAGCTACTGCTGCGGCATTAGCACGGAACTCTTAGTAGAGTGAAGGCTGAGCTGTCGTGGCTTCAATCCATTGAAACCAGCGGCATGGACACTGAATCGGAAAAGAGGCCCTATGGACCGCCAGCAAGAGTTCGTTCTGCGGACGATCGAAGAGCGTGACGTGCGCTTCGTACGCTTGTGGTTCACCGACGTCGTGGGTTCCCTGAAATCGGTGGCGCTGGCGCCGGCCGAAGTTGAGCGCCTTTGAAGAGGGCCTTGGCTTTGACGGTTCGGCCATCGAGGGCCTTGCCCGTGTGTTCGAGTCGGACATGCTCGCGCAACCGGACCCCTCCACGTTCCAGATCCTGCCGTGGCGTGGCGAGACCGAGCAGACGTCCCGCATGTTCTGTGACGTCCTCACTCCGGATGGTGAACCGTCTGCCGCGGACCCCCCGCAACGTCCTCAAGAGGACCCTCGCGAAGGCCGCGGACATGGGCTTCACCTGCTACACCCATCCCGAGATCGAGTTCTACCTGTTGAAGTCGAAGGAACTGGGCCCGGACGGGGGGGCTCCGGTTCCTGTGGACGAAGGTGGCTACTTTGACCACGTACCGGGCGGAGTAGCGCAGGACTTCCGCCGCACCGCCGTGACCATGCTCGAATCGGTCGGTATCTCGGTGGAGTTCAGCCATCACGAGGGCGGTCCGGGCCAAAACGAGATTGACCTCCGTTACGCCGATGCCCTCCAGACCGCGGATAACATCATGACGTTCCGCACGGTCATCAAGGAAGTCGCCCTCCAGCAGGGCACCTACGCCACGTTCATGCCCAAGCCGTTCACGGACCACCCCCGGTTCGGGCATGCATACCCACTTCTCGCTTTTCGAAGGCGACACCAACGCGTTCTTCGAAGCCGGAGCGGAGTTCCAGCTGTCCAAGACGGCGCGGCAGTTCATTGCCGGAATCCTCAAGCACGCTCCTGAGTTCACGGCCGTCACCAACCAGTTTGTCAACTCATACAAGCGCCTCTGGGGGGGCGGCGGAGAGGCCCCGAGCTACTTGAGCTGGGGGGGCCACAACAACCGCTCAGCATTGGTACGAGTCCCGCTGTACAAGCCCGGTAAGGGCCAGTCGGCACGCATCGAGTACCGCGGCATCGACAGCGCAACCAATCCCTACCTGGCCTACGCCGTGCTGCTCGGTGCCGGCTTGAAGGGCATCGAGGAAGGCTACGAACTTCCGGCCGCCGCCGAAGACGACGTGTGGTCATTGACACTGCGGAGCGCAGGGCAATGGGACATGCGCCGTTGCCGGCAAGCCTCCACGATGCCATCCGGGCCATGGAGGAATCCGAACTGGTGGCCCAGATCCTGGGGGAGCAGGTGTTCGAGCACTTCCTGCGCAACAAGCGTGCAGAGTGGCAGGACTACCGCCTCCAGGTCACCCCCCCGTATGAGTTGCAGCGCAATCTCGCATTCTCTAGGCCGGGCCAATGAGCCTTGCGCGTCGGCTCATCTCAGCCGGATTCAGTGACCTCGAAAAGGGCGAACGGTTTCTTGCTGCTCCCGAACTTGAGGGGATCGACGAGGACGCACTGTTCGCCGGGCTTTCCTTGTCGGCGAGCCCGGACACGGCTCTCCAGTCACTGGTCCGGCTCATTGAGAAGAACCCGGGGCTGAAGAAGCTGGCCGCGGCTGACCCGGACACCAGCGAGCCCATGTACCGGCTTCTGGGTGCCTCGGAGGCCTTGGGGGGAGTTTCTCATGCGACGACCGGAGCATCTGGATGTCTTCAATGTCCGGGTCAGCCCGGAGCCGGTCCAAGCTTCCAACGAAGAGCTGCGGGCATTGCTGCTTCGCTCCGTGAAAGCCGAACCGGGCGCTCAACGCCCGGTGGCCGGAATCACCGGCTTGCCGGCCTACGCGGCCTTGCGGAGCGCTACCGCCGAGGTTTAACCGAGCTCGCCATCAAGGACATCTGCGCGGCATCACCAACAGACTTCATGCCCGCGGTCGGTGCCGAGCTGGCCGATCTCGCCGGTGCTGCCATTGAGGCCGCCCTGGCGGTCTCCCGGGCCGAAGCGGCAGCCCAGTTCGACGCTGCGGAAATTTCCGATGTTGGGCTTGCCGTCATTGGCATGGGTAAGTGTGGCGCCCGGGAGCTGAACTACATTTCCGATGTCGATGTCATCTATGTCATCGAAGCAGGGGGGGAGTTGGACGACGCCCGTGCCTCCACCATCGGCACGGCCCTCGCATCCGGCATTTCCAGGGCGATCTCTTCCTCGGCGCCCGAACCCGGGTTGTGGGAAGTTGATGCCAATCTCCGTCCGGAGGGTAAATCCGGACCCCTGGTTCGTACCCTTCCCTCACATTTGAGCTACTACGCCCGATGGGCCGAAAGCTGGGAATTCCAGGCGCTGCTGAAGGCAAGGACCATTGCCGGCGACCGGGAACTGGGCCAGCGTTACGAGAAGGCCGTGGAACCACTTGTCTGGGCATCCGCGGGACGCGAGGGTTTCGTGGAGTCGGTCCAAGCCATGCGCCGCAGGGTGACCGACTACATCCCGGCCGCCGAGGAACAGCGCCAAATCAAGCTGGGTCGCGGCGGGCTCCGCGACGTTGAATTCACGGTCCAGTTGCTGCAACTGGTGCATGGAAAGTCTGACGAGTCACTCAGGTGCCGGGACACCACTTCTGCCATTGCGGCATTGTCTGCCGGCGGCTATATCGGTCGCACGGACGCAGCGGCCTTCGACAACGCCTACCGCTACCTGCGCCTGTTGGAACACAGAATTCAGCTTTTCCAGTTGCGTAGGACCACCTTATGCCTGTCACTGAGGACGCCCAGCGCTTCCTCGCCAAGGCCGTCCTCGGTCCGTTCGCACTGGAGCGGCCACACCCTGACCAACTGATGGCCACCTGGCAAAAGACCAAGAAATCCGTCCGTGAGCTGCACGAACGGATCTTCTACCGGCCTTTGCTCAATACCGCAGCGAAGCTGAGCAGCGAAGACGCGAAGCTCAGCCCGGAGGCCGCCCAGGGTCGCCTCGCCGCACTTGGTTATCTGGATCCCCAAGGCGCCATGCGGCATATCGAAGCGCTCACCGCGGGTGTCAGCCGGCGAGCGGCACTGCAGAGGCAGCTCCTGCCGATCCTCTTGGGGGTGGCTCGCCGAGGGCGTGGATCCCGACGCCGGACTGCTGGCCTTCCGTAGGGTCAGCGAAGCCCTCGGAACAACCCACTGGTATTTGGGGCTGCTCCGGGACTCCCAAGCGGCAGCGGAGCGACTCTGCCAGGTCCTGGCTAATTCGCGGCTGATTTCAGACTTGTTGGAAGTGTCTCCGGAGTCCGTTGCCTGGTTGGGCAGCGACAAGGAGCTGGCGCCGGTTCCCTTCGAAGCCCAGTGGCAGGAAATCCGGTCCAAGCTTTCCCGCCATGCGGATCCCGAGAGTGCCATGAGGCTGATCCGGCTGATCCGGCGTCGTGAGATCCTGCGCACCGCGATCGCGGATAGCGCTGGATTGCTGGACCAGGATGCCGTCGGACTGGCTCTGGCCGAGACGGACCGGGCCGCGGTTCTCGGGGGGCGCTGCACGTAGCGGAGTCCGTGGTGGCCTCGGCTGGCCCATTGAAAACGGATGTGCTGGTGGTGGCAATGGGACGGCAGGGTGGTCGCGAGATCGGCTACGGCTCGGACGCGGACGTCATCTACGTGCACCGTGCCCGCCCCGGGTTCACCGATGCTGAGGCGCAAGAGCAGGCGACGGCGATAGTCGCCAAGGTGTCCAGCTTCCTCACCCAGCCGCTCAAGCCTGCGATCATGGCCGAACGAGTGCTTATGGTGGACGCCGACCTCCGGCCGGAGGGCAAAAACGGTGCCATGGTGCGGTCCCTGGAATCGTATGCGGAGTACTACCGACGATGGTCGCTGATTTGGGAGGCGCAGGCGCTTCTGCGAGCCCGCCCGATGGCCGGCTCAGACGAGCTTGCCGCAGACTTTGTACGTCTCATTGATCCCATCCGCTACCCGGAGCAACTTGCGGAGCAGGATGTCCGGGAGATTCGCCGTGTTAAGGCCCGGGTGGAGTCGGAGCGCCTGCCTCGTGGTGCGGACCCGGCCAGGCACGTCAAGCTTGGCAGGGGCGGCTTGAGTGACGTTGAATGGTTGGTTCAGCTCATTCAACTCCAGCATGCCGGAGAGCATCCCGAGCTGCGGACCACGTCAACTCTGGATGCCCTGGCCGCTGCGGAGAAGTTGGAATTAATCGCCGAAGACGACGCTGGCCTCCTGAGGGAGGCCTGGCGACTCGCAAGCCGCATCCGCTCCGCAAACGTCATCGTTACCGGACGTGCCTCGGATCTTCTTCCGTCATCGAGGAAAGACCTTGAGGCTGTGGCCCGCTGGTGTGGATATGAACCCGGGAACGCGGGGGCACTTCGAAGAGGACTACCTGCGGCTTAGTCGTCGTGCCAGGGGCGTTTTTGAGAAAGAGTTCTACGGCAACTGAGGCGTGGGAGATTCCGAAAATGCTCGAATATGAATCAGAAGAAGAACTATTGGTCGACGGTGATTGTCATGAGCGAGGTGATATCTGGCTCATCCCCCCCTCAAAATGCTCGACGACGACGCCCGCGCCATTCAGCTTGGCGCGGTAGCGGAGTTGGCTGTTGAAGCCAAACAGCGGGATTTCGTTGGGGGGGATCCCTTACGCATGATGCTGATTTCCTTGGAAGAAGAGTCACGGCTCCCTTACGTCATTGAGTCAGGGGGGGGCGTTGCTGTTGGTGTGTTGACCCTTCAGTCCGGCGCTGCCAAGCTCGCGGGTTGGCCGGATGACGAGTCGGTGTGGTTGTTGAGAGGGTTCCTTATCGACTCGGGAAGCCAGGGGGGGCGCGGCTCGGTACCTTGGCGGCGCGGGCCGCAGTGGAGGAAGCGCGCAAGTTGACGGCCAGGCTGGGTGGCGGGCAGGCCGGCGTCGTGCTTTCCGTTAACGAACGCAATCCGGCAGGGCTGGCGGCCTACTCGAAAGCGGGATTCGTAGACTCGGGGCGCTATCTGGGCGGGAATGCGGGTCCGCAGCGGACCATGTACAAGGCTTTCGATCGACCGCCGCACCACGCCCATCAGGACCCTGGCGTCAATTAATGTTGACGGCGTCCTTGGCGTCAACTATTGTTGACGCCATGGAGGTGGATCGGATGAAAACACTGGTGGGATCCATGGACGGCATGGGCCCGGCCGAGGCGCTTAACGCCGTTGCGGAGTTGCAGAAGGAAGTAGGCCGAACGGAGGCATCTCTGGTACGGGCTGCCCGGCAATCCGGCTTGTCGTGGGAAGCGATTGCGCTGTGCCTGGGCGTGAGCAAGCAGGCAGTGCACAAAAAATACGGAAAGCAGTAGCGGGCCGCCCGTTCGGTGAGGCCCTGGCGGCATCTGCCAACCCAATACTCTAAGTATCCTTATAGACTTCTTATGTATCTGATCTCAACGCATAGGGGGGGAAGTACATGGAATACAACGGAAATCCGTCCGAGAAGGCCATTCCTGCCGGAGAACTGGACCGGCGTCACGTGGGCCATTCTGTGAGCTTTCAGCCCAATGACTTCACGGTCGTCTTCGGTACAATCGCGGGCATAGCAAGGACCGAGGCCCTTGTATACCTGTCCCTCGACGGAGTTGCCGGTGGCACTCATCTGAAGGACGAATACGACCTGCCCATCGATAAGGACGTGTACCTTCAGCTGGACCGTTGGGCAGCGCGGAAAAGGGTATTTCGGAGGCCGCCAGCTTCGTCAAGGACAAGCTGGATGAGATTACCAAGAATCTCCGGGAGCGCGACCAAAGCAAGTCTGAATAGTTCGCACCCGCACGAAAGAGGCCAGCCTCAGTCTGAACGGACTGAGGCTGGCCTCTTTGTTACGTGTCGGTATTAGACGCCGTAGTAGAGCTCGAACTCGTACGGGTTCGGGCGCAGCGACAGCGGACGGATCTCGTTCTCGTACTTGTAGTCGATCCAAGTGTCGATGAGGTCCTGGGTGAAGACGCCGCCGGCCTGCAGGAACTCGTTGTCCTCGCGCAGGGCCTCAAGAGCTTCTTCCAGGGAACCCGGAGCCTTGGGGATGTCCTTGGCTTCCTCGGCCGGGAGCTCGTAGAGGTCCTTGTCGATGGGAGCCGGGGGGTTCAATGCGGTTACGGATGCCGTCGATGCCGGCCATCAGCTGGGCGGCGAACGCCAGGTACGGGTTGGACGAGGGGTCCGGAGCGCGGAACTCGATGCGCTTGGCCTTCGGGTTGGTGCCCGTGATCGGGATACGGATACCGGCGGAGCGGTTGCCCTGCGAGTAGACCATGTTCACGGGAGCTTCGAAGCCCTTGACCAGACGGCGGTAGGAGTTGACCGTCGGGTTGGTGAAGGCCAGGACTGCTGAAGAGTGCTTCAGCAGGCCGCCGATGTACCAGCGAGCGGTGTCGGAGAGGCCTGCGTAGCCCTTCTCGTCATAGAACAGGGGGGTCGCCGTTGCTCCACAGCGACTGGTGGCAGTGCATGCCCGAGCCGTTGTCACCGAAGACAGGCTTCGGCATGAAGGTAACGGACTTGCCCCCCAGGCATCCGCGGTGTTCTTGATGATGTACTTGAACTTCTGCAGGTCATCAGCAGCCGCGGTCAGCGTGGTGAACTTGTAGTTGATCTCAGCCTGGCCGGCGGACCCAACTTCGTGGTGGGAGCGCTCGACCTCAAGGCCGGCCTTGTCCAGTTCGATGCACATGGCATCGCGCAGGTCGGCCTGCTTGTCGGTGGGGGGGAGACCGGGAAGTAACCGCCCTTGACGGGGGGGTCTTGTAACCGAGGTTGCCGCCCTCTTCCTTGCGGCCGGTGTTCCAGTGTGCTTCCTCGGAGTCGATCTTGTAGAAGCTGCCCTGCGGGGGGGAGGACTCGTACTGGACGTTGTCGAAGACGAAGAACTCGGCTTCGGGAGCGAAGAATGCGGTGTCTGCGATGCCGGTGGATGCCAGGTACGCTTCAGCCTTCTCTGCCACGCCGCGGGGGGGTCGCGGTGGTAGGGGTCACCCGTGCGGGGGGTTCACGATGGAGAAGTTCAGCGCAAGCGTCTTCTCGATGCGGAACGTGTCGATGAAGGCCGAGGTCACATCCGGGATGAGCTGCATGTCGGACTCGGCGATGCCCTGGAAGCCGCGGATGGAAGATCCGTCGAAGAGCTGGCCGTGGACGAAGAAATCGAGGTCGACACTCTTGGCCGGCACGTTGAAGTGCTGCTGGACACCAGGGAGGTCGGTGAAGCGGATATCGACGAATTTGACGTCTTCGTCTTTGATGAACTTGAGGACTTCGTCCGCAGTCTTGAACATCTATGCTCCTTATGCATATCAAGTAACAGGCCCGGAAGGCCGCGTGGTGCAGCCCATTCCAAGGGTCCGGAGACACAAAAAGTTCCCCCCCGTGCATGGTGGCTGGCAACTCATACCACCATAGGGAGATGGGATTTCCCGGGGGGGGTGTCGGTATTGTTTCCGGCAGGTTACAGAATCATCTGTTGTGTAAACGGTAGTCGGCTTCCCGGTGTCCGGTCCATGTCGGTCCGGTGAGCGAACACCGGAGCGAAGATCCGGGCGCTAAGCGGCAAAGATCGATCCGCCTGCGGTCGGTCGCCAGGCATGCCAGCCGTTAGGCTTGGAGGGTGGTAGATCGTAAAGACATTGGCTCTTGGCTGAGCGGGCCGGACACATCCGGAATCTCCAAATATCCTGGTGAACGGCTCGGGTTGCCCGAATCCGGGCCAGGTTCCATGGCACGCGCCGGAAGGCGCATCCTGGGCATCATGGTGGACTGGACCATCGCCCTCGTGATCAGCAATTTTGCCTTCGGTGGCAACCCTTGGGCAACGTTGGCCATTTTTGCCGTGGGACAGATTCTGCTGATCGGAACGTTGGGTTACAGCATCGGTCACAGGATTGCCGGAATCCACGTGGTTCGGCTGGGTGGCGGACCCGCTGGTCCGTTGGCCGCGTGGTGCGGACCCTCCTGCTGTGCCTTGTCATCCCGGCCGTCGTCTTCGATCCCGACCAGCGAGGCCTGCACGACAAGGCGATGAACACCATCCTCATCAGGATGTAGTTTTCCCTGCCTTCGCGCATCAAACGAAAAACCGCCCCTGTCTCCTACAAGCGACAGGGGGGGCGGTTTTCTCTTCGGGATCAGCGTCCGCGTGCGGCCTTGCGGTCCGGGCGGGCCTTGTAGGGATCGATGCCCTTGGGGATCGGCAGACGGTTTCCAAGGGAGTTGATGCGCTTGGAGACCGCATTGACCTCCACCTTGGTGAGTTCATTCTTCAGCTTGCCCATGGTCTTGGCCAATTTATTCAGGGGGCACTTGACCCTCGCCGCGACCGGATTCCAGAACGTGGATGGTTACGTTGGGCAGGATGCGCGCGAGGCGCTTGCGCTCGGCGTCCACCAAAGGCTTGACGCGGTGCGTGGGACCTTCACTGACCAGAACGACGCCGGGGCGGCCAATGGCCATGAACACAGCGTCCTGGGTGCGAGGGTTGACGGCAACAGGCTGATCCTGGGTCACCCAACCGCGGCGGAGCGTACCAAGCGCTGCGCCGGAAGCGCCAGGCTGGTTCTCGATTTGCGCGAAGGCGGCTTTCTCAGCTCTGCGGGAAAGAATAAAGACGGCGGCTAGCAGCCCAAGCGGGATACCAATAATCAGGCCGGTAACCCAGTTCTCCAGCAAGAAGCCAATGAGGAAGGCCACAGCAACCACTGCAAGGAATGCCAACACCATGATCCAGACAACCTGTGGATCATTTCGCCGGGTCATCTTGAAGACTTCAGCAATCTGCTTCAGCTGGCTCGGCTTCTTGGCCTTGGCTTCCTTGGGCTTGCGCTGGAACAGCCCACGCTTGGGTGCGTCGGCCGAGGGGGGGTCGAATTGCTGGAATCAGAGGAGTTCGCCATAGTGCCTTAATTCTACGTGATGTACGCAGAAGGACCGGACGCCGTTACGCAGGTGGCATCCGGTCCTTCAGTACTGATTGGTAGTGCTTCTTGGTGA
>BBFS01000030.1 GCA_001313365.1 Paenarthrobacter nitroguajacolicus JCM 14115 | reverse complement strand
GACGCTCCCCCCCCGCCCGCCCCCGCCGCCGCTGCTGACCACCAACATCCGGGCTTTCCGGGTCATGGTGCGGAATGAGATGTTCCGCAGGGTTGAACTTTTTGCGGACGAGGATTCCGCAGCCTTGGGCGAACTCGACGCCGATGCCGGCTGGGACGCCGAGCGGTGGGAAGAAGTCCTGGACGACTATTTCGACGAACATGACGACATCGGCACCGGTCCTGATGCGCGGGGTCCCGGGTTGCTCATTATCACTGAGGAACCAGGGACGTGGAAGGTCCGGCAGATCTTCGACGACCCTGCGGGCAACCACGATTGGGGGAATTTCGGCCGAGGTGGACTTGGCAGCATCCGATGAGACTGGAACCGCCGTGGTCCGGGTGACAGACGTCAACAGGCTCTAGGTCCACGTGCGATGAAACCCGGCGCCGTTGAATCCGTCCCGGACCTGACCGCGGGCTTGCGGGAGATGGAAGCCTTACGCGGGGGGGAGCAGCGGGCGGCCTGCACTGGTTCGCGTCGATGGTGGGGGGGCGGCGGCCTGGACGTGGAGGGTCTGGCGCTGGGTTCGGTTCAAGCCGCCGCTACAGCGCTCAATGCGCTGACTGGCCACCCAGGCAGATACTCGATTGACTCAGGCCTTACTGCAGCGTCTTTCGATTCGCTGGGGGGGCACCTTCGTTGAGGGGGGGCGGAAACCCCCAAGGCTTCGCTCCCACGTCGGGATTCCGGCGCACGGCCGACGGCTGGATCCGCCTCCACGCCAACTACCCTCATCACGCAGCACGGCTGATGGAAGCGTTGTCGGCCACAGTGCCGCAGGACGTTGACCGGGCGCTGTTGGCTATGACGTCCTTGGAGGCCGAGACTGTGATCGCGGCTCACAAGGGGGGGTGGCTGCCGCTGTCCGGAGCCGCGAGGAATGGGTGGCCTCGCCGATGCATGGCGCGGCAATCTCCGGTCCGTGGATCAGCCTCTCGCGTTCTGATATTCGGTCCGTGGGTTCGGATTCCACGCCATGGATGCCGGCGGAGAACCCGTTTCAGCCGTTGGATGGGTTGAGAGTGCTCGACCTGACACGCGTCATCGCCGGCCCTACTGCCACGCGCCTGCTGGGTGCCCTGGGCGCAGACGTCCTGCGCATCGACCCACCCGTCCTTCCGGAGCTGATCGATGCCTTTATCGACGCCGGGTTCGACAAGCGCAGCGCCGAAGCTGATTTCAGGAAGAATGAAGACATTGCAACTGTGCATGCTCTCGTCGCCTCAGCAGATGTGGTGGTCACCGGATACCGGGACGGGGGGCTTGGACAAATTCGGATTGAGCCAGGACGCGCTGCTCGCCACCAAGCCCGGGCTGGTGGTTGTCGCACTTACGGCATGGGGCAGCAGCGGGCCGTGGAAGGGGGCGGCGGGGCTTTGACAGCCTCGTCCAGGCAGCCTGCGGAATCGCTGATCGGTATGGACGGCATCACGACGACGGGTGGACACCTGGTGCGCTTCCGGTTCAGGCCCTGGACCACGCCACAGGATACGGACTCGCGGCGGCAGTGCTGGCCCTGCTGGCCGAGCGACTCATGACCGGAACCGGTGGAGCAGCGAAACTCTCCCTGGCGCGGACGGCCGAGGAGCTCTTCGTCCTGCCTTCCGGCTACCAAGCAGCCCGGTGAGCCAACTCCATGAACCGGAGTACCTTGAAGCGGACAGCCCCCCCTACGGCGAGCTCAGGTTTGTAGGGCCGCCCCCCCTTGTGGTGGCGGGCACACCGCTCACGTACCGGGAACCGCCCGTACGTTATGGAACGTCTACGCTCGCCTGGCGGCAGGAGTCCGGCAAGCCCCCCCTAGTAAGCTCGAATGCATGAGTGTAATCCGCCCCCGCCACCGTTGACGACGTTCCCGCCATCCTGCGTATGATCCACGACCTCGCGATCTACGAAAAGGAACCGGACGCAGTTAAGAACACCCCCGGCCATGCTCACCGAAGTACTCTTTGGCGAGAACCCCCCCGGGTATACGCCACCATTGCCGAAAACAGCTCCGGCACAATTCAAGGTTTCGCGCTCTGGTTCCTGAACTACTCCACATGGGAAGGCGTCCACGGCATCTACCTTGAGGACCTCTACGTAGTGCCGGATGCCCGTGGCGAGGGCCACGGAAAGGCGCTCCTGCAATATCTGGCCGCCACCGCCGTCGAACGCGGTTACGCCGGGTGGAATGGAGCGTCCTGAACTGGAACGAACCCTCCATCAACTTCTACAAGAACCTTGGTGCTTTCCCCCCCATGGAGGAATGGTCGACGTTCAGGCTGACAGGCGACGCACTCCAGGCCTTCGGAGCGAACGTCAGTGAGGCGAAAGAGGCGCTGACCCGTGGCTGAACCGTACGTAGCTGACGAGCGGACCGCCACCGGCAGGCACATCATCCAAGCCCGCCACGAATTCCGTGGACTACGGACGGCGGAGCACTACTTCACTGTTCCCTTAACGCATCAGGCAGACGTACCCGACGAGACGATCACGGTCTTCGCCCGGGAATACTCGTCCACTGACCATTCGGCGGACGAAGCCGCCAAGCTGCCGTGGCTCTTGTTCCTCCAAGGGGGGGGCCCGGCGGCAGGGGGGGCAATCGTGTAACGTCGCTGTCCGGCTGGATGAAGGCGGCAGCGAAGGACTTCCGCATCCTCATGCTTGACCAACGCGGCACCGGACTGTCCACCCCGATTGAGCGTCAGTCATTGGAGCTCCGGGGGTGACGCCGCGTCGCAGGCAGAATACCTGACCCACTTCCGTGCCGATTCCATTGTGGCCGACGCCGAGTACATCCGAGGTGTCCTGTGCTCCGGACCCTGGTCAGTGCTGGGACAGAGCTTCGGCGGGTTCTGTGCACTGACGTACCTGTCCTACGCGCCGGAAGGACTGCGCGAAGTGCTCATCACGGGCGGCCTGGCACCGCTCCACGGTTCAGCGGAGCGCGTGTATCAAGCAACGTTCCGTCGGGTTGCCGCCAGGAACGCCGAGTATTTCTCGTGGTACCCGGAGGACCGGAAAAAGGTCACGCGCATTGCCCGTCATTTGGAGCAGCACCCTGAATTCCTCGCCAGTGGCGAACGGCTAACGCCGGAGCGTTTCCAAATGGTGGGATCCTTCCTGGGCGGCAACACCCGGGTTGATGCGCTTCACTATCTTTTGGAGGACGCGTTCATCGACACGCCCTCCGGCGAGCGGTTGTCCGAATCATTCCTTGAACAAGTACGGGGGGGACTGGTGAGTCGGGCGGCCAATCCGCTCTACGCCGTCCTGCACGAATCAATCTACGCTCAGGGAGAGGCAACCAACTGGGCCGCCTGGCGCGTTCTGGAGGACTACCCGGAGTTCAAGCCGGAAGCCGGGGGGGATCCTCTGCTCACAGGCGAAATGGTGTATCCGTGGTATTTCGAACAGGATCCCGCGCTGGTTCCCCTACGCGAAGTGGCCGAACAACTGGCCGCCCGCAAGGACTGGAAACCGTTATATGACCCCACCCGGTTGGCCTCCAACACGGTCCCCCCCGTCGCAGCCGCCGTGTACAAGGACGACATCTACGTGGATCACGATCTATCGCTTGAGACCGCGGCCGCGGTGCGCGGACTTCAAACCTGGGTTACGTCGGACTTCCATCATGACGGCATCGGCGAAGACGGTGAGGGCATCTTCGGGAGACTCTTCGGTATGGTGCGCGCCAACCGTTAGGTGGAGGTGCCATCGGTGCGGCCATCTATCGAGGTGGCCGCCCGCTGCCGGGTTGCCGTGACGGCTGTCAGGGCCAGCACGGCTGCGGCGAGAAGGCTGGAAGCGATATTGAGCCTTGATAGCCGATCCACGCAAGAAGCAGGCCTGAGGTTGCGCCTCCGAGCGCCCCCCGCGGCACCCATCAGGGTGTCGGAGACACCCTGCACGGTGACCCGTTGGTCAGGTACGACGCTCTCGGCCAAAAGCGTTGATCCAGCAATCGTTGCCGCCGACCAGCCCAGTCCCAGGAGAATCAACCCCGCTGTCACCAACACAGGCTCCTGCTGGCCGAACCCGGCGATGAACACCGCCACGAGAAGAAGTCCATGGCCCATGGCAATGGTCTGAAATCGGCCGGCCTTGTCCGTTAGCCAACCCCAGAGCGGAGACAGGGCGAACATTCCAGCAATGTGGAGGGAAATCGTGAGCCCGATAACCACCAGTGCATCCGTGCTGTCGGTGGTTCCGTGGTGTCCCTCATGGGATCCGCCCACCAGCTGTTGAAGATGCAGTGGGGTCATGGACATGACCGCCACCATGACGCCGTGCGCAGCCACGACGGCTGCCAGGGCCAGTATCGCCTGCGGTGATGATCGGACGGCTCGAAGACCGGACCGGATGGTTCCCCCCCGGACAGGCTGAGGTCCCGGTTCGCCGCTAACGTCAGCCTGACGGGCCAAGCGGCGGGACAGCAGCAGAGGGTCTGGCCGTAGTCCCGCGTACAGTAGCCCGGCCGCCAGGAACAATCCCACGGCCGAGAACACAAAGGGGCCGGCGATGGGCGGCAGGCCCAGTGCCGCACCTACGGCGGCTCCTGGCTGTATCAGGTTGGGCCCTGCCACAGCCCCGATGGTGATGGCCCAGACCACCGTGGACAATGATCGTCCGCGGTGCTCCGGTTCGGCGAGGTCGACGGCGGCGAAACGAGCCTGCAGGTTCGCGGCTGTGCCAAGGCCGAGAAAAGCTGCGCCAAGCAGAAGCAGGACGAACGACTCGCTCATCACTGCGGCGATGATGAGCAAGGCACCCACCATCGCAGCTGCCAGGCCGGTGACGAGTCCTACGCGCCGGCCCCCCCGTGCCTCAGCCAACCTTGCCAGTGGCAGTGCTGCGATTGCTGCAGCCAGTGTCAGGACGGTGGTGATGGAGCCGGCCCAGGCTTCGGAACCTGATAAGTCCACGGCCAGCAGGGACCCGATGGAAAGAGTCGCCCCCCCATTGCCAACGCCGCTGAGCAGCTGTGCGGAGCTGAGCAGGAAAACAGTACGGCGCTGAACCCGTTGTGGGTCCAGCGCCGTAGTTGAAGTGGTAGTCACTTCACGAGACTACAACCTTTGGAGGTCAGTTACTCGGCCTCGCTCATGCTCTTCTTGGCATCTGCTCGAGTCGGGCATCCAGCTTGGCTTGCCGTGCCTGCGGGCTCATCAAGCTGGCTACGACAGCAACGATGATGGTACCGACGATGACAGCCAACGACACATAGGTGGGGGGGATCTCAGGAGCCCATTCGATGTGGTGTCCGCCGTTGATGAACGGAAGCTCGTTCACGTGCATTGCGTGGAGGACAAGCTTGACCCCGATGAAGGCCAGGATGACGGACAGGGCGTGCTTCAAGTACACCAGGCGTGTCATGAGTCCGCCGAGGAGGAAGTACAGCTGGCGCAAGCCATCAAGGCGAAGATGTTGGCAGTGAAGACGATGAACGCGCTTTGGGTCAGGCCGAAGATCGCGGGGATGGAGTCCACGGCGAACAGGAGGTCCGTGAGGCCGATGGTGATGAAGACGATCAGCATAGGCGTGAAGACCTTCTTGCCGTCCACCACGGTGCGGATCTTGTTGCCGTCGAACTTCTCGGACATCGGCAAGACCTTGCGCAGGCGGGCGATCAGAGGGTTTTCGGCGCCTTCTTCTTCGTCTTCGCCGGAGTCCTTGGCCTGCTTCCAGGCGTCCAGAGAAGGAACGCGCCGAAGATGTAGAAGACCCAGCTGAACTGCTCGATGACCACTGCGCCCAAGGCGATGAAGATACCGCGAAGGATCAGCGCGATGATGATGCCCACCATCAGCACTTCCTGCTGGTACTTACGGGGGCACCGAGAAGCGGGCCATGATGATGATGAACACAAAGAGGTTGTCGATGCTCAGGCTGTACTCAGTGACCCAGCCTGCGACGAATTGGCCGCCATATTCGGGGGCCTGCAAAGACGAACATTGCAACTGCAAAGAGCAGGGCAAGCGCGACGTAGAAGCCGACCCACAGGCCGGCTTCCTTCATGGAAGGTTCGTGGGGGGGACGCTTGACGACCAACAGGAGGTCGATCAGCAGGATGATTCCGAGAGCGACAAAGGAGCCGATCTCAAACCAGACGGGAAGCTGCATTAAAGGTGCCTTTCGCAGGGTACGGGAAAGCGGTGTAAGTCTCTCCGGCCTGCCAGGGTGCGGTGAATGCAAATTTTGGCGGCCCGCTAGATCCGGCGAGGCATCTGTGCCTTGCGTGCTGACGGACGTAGCGCTTGGGATACTCCCCTACGTGACCTCAACCTTACCTTAGGCGTGCCCGGCGGACTGCATCTGGCGTAATTCGCGCTTCAATTCCTTGACTTCATCGCGGATGCGGGCAGCGACCTCGAACTGCAGCTCAGCAGCCGCCCCGTGCATCTGTTCGGTCAATTGCTCAATGAGGCCTACAAGGTCTTCAGCGGGAGCTGCGGCAAGGCCATCCTGGCGAACTGTGGCGGCACCCTTGGCGGCCGCCTTGCGCTTGCCGCCCTTGGCCAGCCTGTTGTTGTTGAGCAGTTCCTGGGTGTCGGCGTCTTCCTTGGCCAGCTGATCGGTGATGTCCGCAATTTTCTTGCGCAACGGCTGGGGGGGTCTATGCCGTGATCCGTGTTGTACTGCACCTGGATAGCTCGGCGCCGGTTGGTCTCCTCAATGGCATGGGCCATGGATCGGTAATCCGGTCCGCATACATATGTACCTGACCCGAAACGTTACGGGCGGCACGGCCGATGGTCTGGATCAGGGAGGTGGAGGAACGCAGGAAACCTTCCTTGTCGGCATCCAGAATGCTGACGAGGGAAACCTCGGGAAGGTCCAAACCTTCGCGGAGCAGGTTGATGCCCACCAGGACGTCGAAGACGCCCATTCGAAGTTCGCGGAGCAGTTCCACTCGACGCAGGGTATCGACGTCGGAGTGAAGATACTCCACCTTGACGCCGTGACCCACGAGGTAGTCTGTAAGGTCTTCTGCCATGCGCTTGGTCAAGGTGGTAACCAGGACGCGTTCATTCTTTTCCGTGCGGGTCCTGATTTCACCGAGCAGGTCGTCAATCTGTCCCTTGGTGGGCTTGACCACTACCTCGGGGTCGATAAGGCCGGTGGGGGGGCGAATGATCTGCTGCACATAGCCGTCGGCTTTGCCGAGCTCGTACTTGCCCGGGGTTGCGGACAGGTACACGGTCTGGCCGATGCGTTGCAGGAATTCATCCCATTTGAGGGGGGGCCGGTTGTCCATCGCCGACGGCAGGCGGAAGCCGAAGTCCACGAGGTTGCGCTTACGGGACATATCGCCCTCATACATGGCACCGATCTGCGGAATGGTGACGTGGGATTCATCAACCACCAGCAGGAAGTCATCCGGGAAGTAGTCGATCAGGCAGTGTGGTGCTGTTCCGGGCTCGCGGCCATCGATGTGCACGGAGTAGTTCTCAATGCCGTTGCAGAACCCCATCTGCTGCATCATTTCGAGGTCGTACGTAGTGCGCATCCGGAGTCTCTGGGCTTCCACAAGCTTGTTCTGGCCTTCGAGGACCTTTAAGCGATCAGCAAGTTCGTCCTCGATCCGCTTGATGGCGCGGGCCATGCGCTCAGGGCCCGCCACATAGTGCGAGGCCGGGAACACGTACATCTCTTCCTCGTCCCGGAGAACCTCACCGGTGAGGGGGGGATGGAGTGTCTGGATGTTCTCGATTTCATCACCGAAGAACTCGATCCGAATGGCGAGTTCCTCGTACATGGGGATGATCTCAACGGTATCGCCACGGACCCGGAAGGTGCCCCGATGGAAGTCCATGTCATTGCGTGCGTACTGCATGGAGACGAACTTCCGGAGGAGATGGTCGCGGTTCATTTCTGCGCCCTTGCGGAGCGTCACCATGCCGGCGATATACTCTTCAGGCGTACCCAGGCCGTAGATGCAGGACACCGTGGCCACCACGATGACGTCGCGGCGGGTCAGGAGGGCGTTAGTGGCAGAGTGCCGAAGCCGTTCCACTTCCTCATTGATGGAGGAGTCTTTTTCGATGAAGGTGTCCGTCTGCGCTACGTAGGCCTCTGGCTGGTAATAGTCGTAGTAGGAGACGAAGTATTCCACCGCATTATTAGGCAGCAGCTCCCGGAATTCATTGGCCAGCTGGGCTGCAAGGGTCTTGTTCTGGACCATCACCAGGGTGGGCCGCTGGACCTGTTCGATGAGCCATGCCGTGGTGGCGCTCTTGCCCGTACCAGTAGCGCCGAGCAGGACAACGTCCTTTTCACCGTTGTTGATTCGTTCGGTCAGTTCTGCGATGGCAGTCGGCTGATCACCCGCGGGTTTAAACTCACTGATCACTTCGAAAGGCGCGACGACACGGTTGATTTCCTGGGCAAGGCTCATGAAACCAATCTACCCCCCGCCCTAGGACAGCTACTGTCCGCGTTTGCCTTCAGCTGAAGACATATACGACGGCGGCATCCAGCCTGTGCGCTCGGCCCAGGCATTCATGAGCGGCCAGGCAACCTCGGTGAACCACGGCTCCTTTGCGTCAGCGTAGTCCCCCCCGTGCCGTGATCCGCCGCGTGCGCGGCCGCCAATTCCTGCTTGTGCGCCTGGTAATGGGTCAGGGCAGACTGGTCTGCCCGCAACCAGTCGCGGAAAAGCAGCGCATGGCGCCATCCGGGCGAGCCGGCCACCCGGACATGAAGGTTCACCGGCCGACCTGGATCTGCGTTGGCATGGAGTCTCTTCTGCCACTCTGCGGGATCGGGTTGGGAGGGCATTGGGGGGGTGTCTTGGTTAGCCTCCGGCACGGCGGGGGGGAAGCCGACAGCGGCAAGGAGCGGCGCGATCCTGTCCGCCGTCGCAAGATCGGCCACAGCGAGTTGGAGGTCAATCACGTCCTTTGCCGCCAGGCCCGGTACCGACGTGGAGCCGATATGGTCCACTGCAAGGATGTCGTGGGGGAGCGGCAACGAGAACCCGCTCCGCGAGCCGCTCGGCCTGGACCCCCCCCACTCCCCCCCTTCGACCGGCTCATGACGGGGGGGCCATCTTTACGGGAGGCCCTGGTGCCCCCCCGGCTGAGGTTCTCCGCGAAGGGGATCAGGCGCCGCTCCCACAAAGCCTCGACGGCGGTGAGCAACTCTTCCCGGCTTCCGGAGTTGGTCAGGACAACGTCGGCAGCAGCATTGCGCTCCGCACGCGTGGCCTGTGAAGCCATACGGGCCAAGGCGTCATCCCTGGACATCCGGCGGAACTCCACCATGCGCTGAATGCGCACTTCATCGGGTGCATCCACCACCAGTACCAAATGGAAGCTGCTGCCCTGCCCGGTCTCGACGAGGAGCGGAATGTCCTGGACCACGATGTCACCAGGGCCGGCACCTGACACAATCGCCGCAGCAGCCTCGCGGACCAGCGGATGGATGATGCCGTTGAGTACTTCGCGTTGAGCAGGTCCTGAAACACGATGGAACCAAGTTTGGGCCGGTCGAGCCTTCCCGTTTCGTCAAGGATTCCAGGACCGAATGCGTCCACGACGCCAGCCAGTCCTGGAGTTCCAGGCTCCACTACTTCCCGGGCAATGAGGTCCGCGTCCACAAGGATGGCACCCAATTCCTGCAACTTGGATGCCACCAGTGATTTCCCTGAGGCGATGCCGCCCGTCAGCCCGATCTTCAGCACCCTCCAACACTAGACTGAAGCGGTGGAAAATGAGGATGACAGCCGCGCGACAACGTACACGACACTCGCTGTGGGTTCGGATTTCCGCCACGAACTGGAGATCCGGCGGTCCCGTTTCATTACCGTTCTTCGGCGCTCACCAGACGAGGAAACCGCCCGCTCACTGGTTAGCGACCTGCGGCGTGAATTCCACGACGCCCGTCACCATTGCTCGGCCTTCGTCATTGGTCCTGATCGGATGATTCAACGGTCCAGCGACGACGGCGAACCCTCGGGCACGGCAGGCATTCCCATGCTGGAGGCCTGATCAAACGCGAGACCGCGCCGGGGGGTGACGGACCTCAGCGACGTAAGTGCCGTCGTCGTGCGCTACTTCGGTGGAATCCTCCTGGGTGCGGGCGGCCTGGTCCGTGCGTACTCCGAATCGGTGTCGTCAGCCCTGGAGCAGGCACCGTTGGTTCATCGGCGAAGGCTGCGCCTGTGCGTCATCGACGTCCCCCCCATGCCGAGGCCGGCCGTTTGGAGAACGAACTTCGCAGCGCCGGGTACGTCATGGCGGAGACCGGATACGAACCCCCCCGGCACACCGTACTGCGAGTGGCTTTGCCGGATGATGCAGCAGCAATTTCGGCGGCCCGCTCGCGGCTGGCTTCGCTGACAGCCGGCAACTTGGAGCTCAGGCCACAGGGAACGGAATGGGTTGACGTCCCCCCCCGCTAAACGTGGCTGGCTTCACGGAATACGCAAAAGGACCCCTGCCCGGAGGCAGGGGTCCTTTTTGGCTATTCAGCACATCCCGTGAGGGAGGCGGAATTAGTTGCCGGTCAGCTTCTCACGCAGTGCGGCGAGTGCTTCGTCAGACGCCAGGGTACCAGCGTTGGACTCGGCAGCAGCCGGCTCCGAGGAGTAGCTGGTGGTGCCGGAATCGCTCTCACCGGACGTTGCAGCAGCAGCGTCGTCAGCAGCGTGCTGGGCAACCTGCTTCTTGTGGGCTTCCCAGCGGGTCTGGGCGTCAGCGTACTGCTGCTCCCAAGCGGCGCGCTGGGTCTCGTAGCCTTCGAGCCATTCGTTCGACTCGGGGGGGTCGAAGCCCTCAGGGTACTTGTAGTTGCCCTCTTCGTCGTACTCAGCGGCCATGCCGTACAGAGCGGGATCGAACTCGGTGCTGTCAGCGTCAACACCCTCGTTAGCCTGCTTGAGGGAGAGGGAGATACGGCGACGCTCGAGGTCGATGTCGATGACCTTGACGAACAGTTCGTCGCCAACGGAGACAACCTGCTCTGCAAGCTCCACGTGGCGGACAGCCAGCTCGGAGATGTGCACGAGGCCTTCGATGCCGTCTTCGACGCGAACGAACGCACCGAACGGAACCAGCTTGGTGACCTTACCCGGAACAACCTGGCCGAGGGCGTGGGTGCGGGCAAAGGTCTGCCACGGATCTTCCTGCGTAGCCTTGAGCGACAGGGAGACACGCTCGCGGTCCAGATCCACTTCGAGGACCTCGACGGTGACTTCCTGGCCAACCTCGACAACCTCGGACGGGTGGTCGATGTGCTTCCAGGACAGCTCGGAAACGTGAACGAGACCGTCTACGCCGCCCAGGTCCACGAATGCACCGAAGTTGACGATGGAGGAAACGACGCCCGGACGAACCTGGCCCTTTTCCAGCTTGTTGAGGAACGTGGAGCGAACCTCGGACTGAGTCTGCTCGAGCCATGCACGGCGGGACAGCACAACGTTGTTGCGGTTCTTGTCCAGCTCGATGATCTTGGCTTCGATCTGCTGACCGATGTACGGAGCGAGGTCGCGGACACGACGCATCTCCACGAGCGATGCGGGCAGGAAGCCGCGCAGGCCGATGTCCAGGATGAGGCCACCCTTGACAACCTCGATGACGGTACCGGTAACGACACCGTCTTCTTCCTTGACCTTCTCGATGTCGCCCCCAGGCACGCTCGTACTGAGCACGCTTCTTGGAGAGGATCAGACGGCCTTCTTTGTCTTCCTTGGTGAGAACCAAAGCTTCGACCTGATCGCCAACGGCGACGACGTCACCGGGATCAACATCGTGCTTGATGGAAAGCTCGCGGGAAGGGATGACACCTTCGGTCTTGTAACCGATGTCGAGCAGAACTTCGTCGCGGTCGACCTTGACGACGGTACCTTCGACGAGGTCTCCGTCGTTGAAGTACTTGATGGTGGCGTCGACAGCTGCGAGGAAGTCCTCAGCGGTACCGATGTCGTTAATGGCGACTACGGGGGGGGTACCGGGCTTCTCGGTGGAGGTGATGGTCATGTAGTAGGGGGGGCTCCGTTGTGGATAGTTAGTCGGTCAGGCAAACCGCTGCCGCCCGGGTCCGGACGGCAGAACACGGCAAAAACCGGGTCAACCTGATTTGTGGATTAGTACAAATGGATGCATGCACGTAGTACACGCCCGTTTATTCTAGTCGCATTGGCAAAGCAGGGTCAAAAGGAGTGTCACGGCGAGAGGATGTCTCCCAGACGCGTGAACGTGATCCCTGATCCAGTAGCTGCGGCAGGGCACGCGCATAGCCGCCGGCTGTGCCTGCGGCCGGTCTGTTGAAGTGTGAAATGACGATGTCCCCCCCGGGCGCCGCCCCCCCACTTCGGCGGCAACGGTGGCCGCCGAAAACGTTGCGCCGCCGTCGCCGTTGACTGTGAAGTTGACCGGCAGCATACCGAGCCTTCGCGTCACCTCGACTGCGACGTCGTCGTAGAACGCAGTACCCGGACGGAAAAACTGTGGGACCTTGCCACTGATCTCCTGGAGGATCGCCTGGTTACCCATGAGTTCGTCGTAGGCAGCGGCAACGGTGGAGGTTCCATGGATGCCATACGCTGCCCTGCCGTTCACCGACAGCGGGAGGTGGGCGGTGCCGTGATTGGCGAGTTCGAACAGCGGGTCGAGCGCCAGTTCAGCCGAAAGCGAGGGGGGGTTGGCGTGGAGCCATCGGCTGTTGACGAACAGGGTTGCAGGGACCTTGTGCCGGCGAAGAGTGTTCAGCAGTGCGTGGTCGCACCCTGAGCCCCCCCGGGCCCGCCGCAAGCGTCGAATGTCAACGCCACGTGATGCGACCGCGAATTGTTCACGACCCCCGTCACATGCAGTCCCCATTCCTTGGCTGCCTCCCCGCGAACTCCGCCACGATTTGTTGCTTGTCAGGTATCGACTTGGAGGAACGGCCGGTGCGAGGGCAGCGGCCGCCTGTTCACTGGACCTGGTGGCTATGGAGGGTGGCGGTACGGCCGGTCCCGTTCGGTGAGACATCGGAGCGGGTGGGCTTGTGCTTGACGTGGAAGGCTGCGTCGTACCGCCCCTGTCCGCACACGCCGTCAGGGCGGCGGAAGCAAGGCCCGCCATTCCAAGCAGCACTGATCGCCGGCCGGCCAATGGCCGCCGCTTGGAATCCCCCATGGATGTCCCTATCTGGTTTGTAGCTATGTGGTTGTAAAGACGTGCTTGCGAAAGACGAGGTTGCTAGAAGTGCGTCAGACAGTGAGCGGAACGTTCGACGGCAAACAACTGCTGGGCCAGGAAAGCAGCTCCCGCTGTTTTCTCGCTGATACGACCTGCAGCGGCCAACGTTACCGGCGACACGGCACCAAGGTAGATGGATGCGAGATCTGTGACGTCCAGGATGATGTCCGGCGCCTCGCCGGACGCTTCATTCACGACGGCGGCAGCACCGCCGTCGGACTCCAGAACCCAGGTGCCCCCCCGCCAGACCCAAAGAATCCGACACCTCCAGTACCAGCCTGCCGGCAACCGGGAAGCTGCGGGCGCGCAGGGCAGCAGGAGTATCGAGGATCCTAAGCCACAGCATGTCGCGGATCTCAGAGGCCTCGATGCACCTTGGATCTTCCAAGGCCCATGCGAGGGGGTCGTCCACAGGCGCTTCTGCCCAGGTCACTTCGTCAATGAGGTCGATGCTGCCCAGGAATCGCCACAGGTCCAGGTAAGCCGCGTTGCTTGCCGCGACGAGGTCCACGATTTCCATGGTGTAAGGCTTGTGGTCCCACCCTTTGAAGCGGTACGAAACGTAACCATCCAATGATCCGGAAGGGTCATAGTGAAGGGCGCAGCGGACGGAGGTGTCGGGCTTGCCGTCATGGCCGATGGAACCGGAGGCGAGCAGCCGGTAGTACTCTTGCCTGTCGATGGAACCCGGCGAGATTCGTTGGACGCGTTCAAAAACCTGCGGCGCGATGTCCAGCAAAACAGAGGGATCGGCGACTTCCACGGTGCCCAGCGGCTGGCCCCTGAGGCGGAATCTTGGCCCGGTATCAACCTTGATGCTTCGCTCAAAAGTGGCAACACCGAAGCCGAAGCGGCCGTAAATGGACGCCTCTGACGCAGTGAGGGCGGCCATGGCCAGGCCGTCATCCTTGGCAGCTTCCAAGTCGGCGGTGATCATGCCGCGAAGAATCCCGTTCCGGCGGTGGGTGCCGCGGACTGTCACGGCGGTGACGAGGTTGGATTCAAGCTGGCGGCCAAAACCTATGTTCAGGGCCTTGCGCATAGTCGCGTACGTTGCCACCGGAACGTCGGAGCCAAGCGAATGCACAGGCACGGTGCCATTGGCATAGACGCCTGTCAGTTCGCGCTTGTCCGTTTGGTAGGCCGCCAGGGTTTTGGCCAGGTATTCATCATCGCGCCGCTGTTGATGGAATCCGTGGGAGACGGCCTGCACCCAGGTGGTGCAGCGGCCATAGCCGGCGTCTTCAGGATCGGCTACGGCTGGGAAACGTTGGACGGTGTATTTTCCGGACATCTTTTCATTGGGATCGGCCACGCCTTCGAGCCTAGCCAGACGCCGGAGGCGCGCCACCATCAAGGCGGCGCGCCCTCCGGCGTTCCTCTGAAAGCTTCCGTGGACTAGTGTCCGGCCTCGTACCAGCTGGAACCGACGCCAATCTGGACATCAAGCGGGACGGACAACTCAGCGGCCGAACCCATCTGGTCGATGACCAGCTTCTCCACGCTTCGCGTTCGCCCGGGGCCACTTCCAGGACAAGTTCGTCGTGGACCTGCAGCAGCAGGCGCGATTTAAGCCCCCCCTGGCTGGCGAGCTCCGCCGAGACACCCAGCATGGCGCGCTTGATGAGGTCCGCAGCCGAGCCCTGGATGGGCGAGTTCAGGGCGATGCGTTCTGCTGCTTCCCTTGCCTGCCGGTTCGTGCTGGTCAGGTCCGGCAGGTAGCGGCGACGACCCTCAATGGTGGCCGTATAACCGTCCGTCCTGGCCTGATCCACTACACCGCGCAGGTAGTCACGCACCCCCCGCCGAAGCGGTCGAAGTAGTCCTTCATGAGCGTGCGTGCCTCATCCACGGAGATTTCCAGCTGCTTGGACAAGCCGAAGGACGTC
Organism: Paenarthrobacter nitroguajacolicus JCM 14115; assembly: GCA_001313365.1. Next base: position 32,071 of record BBFS01000030.1, on the reverse strand, counting down.
AGGCCGTACGCCAGGCCATAGGACATCGCTTTCACCTTGGAGCGCATGGCACTGGTAACTTCGGCCGGTGCCACGTTGAAGATCCGCGATCCTACAAAGCGGTGCAGGTCCTCGCCGTCACGGTATGCCTGGATCAGCGCTTCGTCGCCTGAAAGGTGAGCCATGATGCGCATTTCGATCTGCGAGTAGTCGGCCGACAACAGGCACTCGTAACCTTCGCTGACGACGAAGATGCCGCGGACGCGACGTCCTTCCTCGCTGCGGACCGGGATGTTCTGCAGGTTGGGGGGGTTGTTGGACGAGATGCGGCCGGTGGCTGCAATGTTTTGCGCATACGTTGTGTGGATGCGTGCATCATCAGCAACGGACTTTTTGAGGGTCTCCACCATCTGAGCCAGCTTGGAAGACTCACGGTGCGCCATGAGCTGGACCAGGAATTCGTGGCCCGTCTTCTCCAGCAGCCCCCCCTTCAGGGAGGCGGCGTCCGTGGTGTAGCCGGACTTGATCTTCTTGGTCTTGGGCAGGCCGAGTTCCTCGAAAAGGACCGTCTGCAACTGCTTGGGCGATCCGAGGTTCACCTCGTGGCCGATCGCCGCGAATGCCTGTTCCTGGGCATTCTCGATCACCTTGGTGAGGTCCGCGAGTTGCTCGTCCATACGGTCCGTGGACACAAAGATGCCGGTCAGTTCCATCTGTGCCAGCACACGTGCCACAGGAAGCTCCAGCGTCGTCAGCAGGGCGTCAGCTTGATGTCGGCAAGTTCCGTTTCGAAGTGCTTGCTGAGGGCATGTACGACGGCGGCATGCTGGACGAGCGCTGCTGCTGCAGCCTGGTCTGTTCCACCCGAGAGGTCGAGTTCCAGCTGCCCGGACTGTGTGGCGGCCGTGGCAAGGGAGATCTTCAAGTGAACTTGGGCGAGCTCGGCGAGGTCGTAGCTACGGCGGTCCGGCTGGATCAGGTAGCCGGAGATGGAGGTGTCATCCACTACGCCCTCCAAGCCGAGCCCACGGTTGTGGAGAGCTTGAGGGCCGACTTGAACTCGTGAAGCACCTTGGCTTCCTCGGGGGGGTCCTGGAGCCACCGGGCCAGGACGGTCTCAGCTGCAGCGTCCAGGCTCGTCAATTCGATGTACGCAGCTCCGTTGCTCCTGACAACAGCCAAGCACTCGCGTCATCACCGATGCGTCCAGGGACCAGCTGTACTGCCAACGCTGAACGCACACCGGATCCGGCTGCGAAGAAGGCCTCAAGTCCCGCGGCGTCCGTGAGTACCGAGTAGTCAGGGGCATCGATGGTGTCGGGGGCCGCTCCGGCAGTGTCATCACCGTAGAGGTCGAACAACCGCGTACGGAGCGTCCGGAATTCGAGTTCCTCGAACAGATCCTCTATGGCCTGGCGATCCGGACGTGGCTCATGCAAGTCAGCCAAGGTGAGGGGGAAGGTCGAGGTCGGTCAGCAGCCGGTTGAGCCTGCGGTTGCGCTTGACGTTTTCAATGTTTTCTTTCAGGGCCCCCCCTCCCACCTTGCCGCCGATGGAGTCAAGGTTGTCCAGGATGCCTTCCAGGCCACCGTAGAGATTAATCCACTTGGCAGCCGTTTTGGGGCCAACGCCTGGAACTCCGGGAAGGTTGTCCGCAGTTTCGCCCACGAGCGCGGCGAGGTCCGAGTACAAGCCGGGCTTGACGAAGTACTTCTCCTCGATGGCCGCAGCGTCCATCCTGGGGGATGTTGCTGACACCCTGCTTGGGGGTACAGCACAAAGACGTTGTCGTTGATCAGCTGGAACGCGTCCCTGTCGCCTGAGACAAGAAGGACTTCGAAGCCTGCAGCGTCACCTTGGGCTGCCAGCGTGGCCAGGACATCATCGGCTTCATAGCCGGGCATGGCAATGGTCCTGATGCCCCAGGCTTCCATGACCTTGGCAATGAGGCCGATCTGGCCGGCAAACTCCGCAGGAGTGGCGTTCCTGCCACCTTTGTATTCGCTGTACTCCGCTTTGCGGAACGTCGTGTCGTCCGAGACGTCGAAAGCGACGGCAACGTGGGTGGGCTTCTGGTCCTTGATCAGGTTGATCAGCATGGACGTAAACCCGTGCACTGCGTTGGTGTACTGACCCCTGGCCGTGGAGAAATTCTCTGCGGGAAGGGCGTAGAAAGCCCGGAAAGCCATGGAGTGGCCGTCCAGGACCAGCAGCCTGGGCCGGCCCTCCCCCCCCATGGAGCTGGTGGATGCTGTGGCAGAGGGGGGTGGGTGCTGTAGCGATGGCAGCAGCTTGGGCCGTTGGAACCTGGTCCGGTTTGGTTGTTTCACTCACAGGTGCCAGCCTAGTTGGCATGATGGACAATTTCACGCCGAACCGGTTTGTCGACGAACTCAATGAGGCAGGTGTTCCCGAAGAGTTCCACGATTGGCTTTCAGCGCATGGCGTTGGCGCCCTTGTGGTGAAACTGGGCATCCGGTTCACGGAAATGAGCGCCGAGCGCACGGTGGCCACGATGCCGGTGGAAGGAAACACCCAGGTGGCCGGCATCCTCCATGGCGGCGCGCATGTTGTCCTGGCTGAGACTTTGGTTCGTTCGCCGCTTCCCTCCACGCAGGCAGGGGGGGTCGCCATGCGGTGGGTATCGAGGTGGGCGCAACCCATCACCGGTCCGTTGCGAGCGGCATAGTGACAGGCACGTGCACGGCCATCCACCTTGGCGGGACCTTGGCCACCCACGAGATCGTCATCACGGATGACAAAGGGCGCAGGCTCTCAACTGCCCGGATCACCAACATGATCCGGGACAACCGCCACTGAGCTGGAACCGTCACTGAACCGGAACCGTCACGGCAACCGGTAGTGCAGCTCGGCCGCGGCCCCCCCACCCAGGATCTTCGACGAAACCAACTCAAGTGGCGCCGTCGGGCCGTTGAGGGGGGGCAGTAGTCGCTTCCCTGCGCCCAGCACCACGGGAATGATGGTGACGATCATCTCGTGAAGCAAGCCGGCATTGGCGAATTGGGCCACGAGGTCGCCTCCGCCCACCAGCCAGACGTTCTTGTCGCCGGCATCCTTCAGCAGGTCCGGGGCGAACTCCCGGACGTCACCCCCCCGGACAAAGGTGATATCCGAACCGGCCGGAGCGGAGTATTCGTGATGGGTGAACACCCAGCAGGCGTGTCCGGATACGGCCATTTGCCGGGTTCGTGTTCCATGAGCCAGCGATAGGTATCGCCACCCATGGCGATACAGCCGACGCCCGCCATGAAGGACTCGATGCTCTCGTTAACGCCCTCAACCTGGTCGAACTGCAGGAGCCAGCCAAGGTCGTCGTCCGGCGAAGCGATGAAGCCGTCAATGGTTGAAGCTACGTAGTACTGGAAAATCGACATGGCCCCAGACTAGGACATGACCCCGGACTAGTCAGCGGCAAACTTACTGCTCCGCTTAACGGCGGGTGTTTCACCGGCTCGTTTGGAATCCGGTGGCGTTGCAGCGTCATCCGGCGGACTTGGGGGGGTGTTGCCGGAATCGTCATAGAAGAAGGTCACCGTTCCGGCGACATCCGCCGTGTCCGTGATGGATATCCGGATGGCGTCCCTGCCTTCGGCCGCGGGCATCCGCAAGTACAACGCCTGGTAGTCCCCTCCCCCCGGCCACGACGTCCGGGGGGGCTGTGGGGGGGACACCGTCGAACAGGATCTCTCCTACCCGCACGTAGTAACCGTCCAGGCGGACAATCGTGCCACCGGCCTGGGACCTGTGGCGCGGGTCGACCCGGTGACGGGCCGCAAGTCCCCGTCCACCACGGTCAGCCCGAGCAATTGCCGGGGGGCAGGCTTCTCCCGGCGACGGCTCCGCTTTGAAGATGCCGCCGGGATTGCTGCGGTACTGCGCCACCACAGATGCTGACGTGGCGGCAACCTGAACTCAAGGCACTGCCGTTGCGGGATCCGTGGGGGGTGTTGGCGACGGCGGCGGTCGCCCGCTGCCAGTCCTCTTGGCTTCCGGTCTGAAGGGCACGGCAGACGGCGGCACCCGCCAGCCAGACGGCCGCGTCTGCTGCCCCCCCTGCCACGCTTTGGGCCAAGGCATCGCACTGGAATTGCTGGAGCAGGAGATACCGCTGGCCCGGGGCTGGATCATTCGGACCGATGGGTCCCGTTGGCACCCAACTCACCACGGTGGGACTCCGGGAAGGGACCTGGGGGCCTGGAGTCTCCTGCTGTTGAGTAGTGGTGCTGGAGCCGTGTGTAGGGTCGACGGCGGTGGGTTCGGGTGTTGCGGTCGTGGCGTCGGCAGAGTTGTCGCCTGACGGGGAGGCTTCTGCGGAGGCGTCCGAAGACGGGGTGCCCTCTGCCTGGGGGGGCGATTGTGTCGTACCCGATTGTGTCGTGCCGGCCTGAGCCGTGCTGGCCTGCGACGGTGTGGTCGCCGGTGGCGAGGCGGAGGTCGAGCCAGGCGGGAGACCGTCGTTTTCAGGAGGAAGGCACGCCGAAAGTCCAAGCATCAAGACCGGAACCAGCGCCAGTCCGATGAGATGCTCCCGGGATCGGCACGTCATCACAGCCCCACATCTGCCGGATTAAAACAACGCAGCTATGTGCATAACTACACTGCTGATTATTCTCCCGAACGGACCTGACGGCTAGAAAGGTGCTTACTTCCCGAAATAGGCACGATCAAGTAGATGCCGAAAAGAACGGCCAGTGCACAGAAGCCAAAGCAAACGAATGCCAGGGAGCGCACCAGGGCGGGCGACTTCTGCCGGGCGTCACCGGCGATGGCCGTCAGGCGAACGCCCAATGAGTAGAGCACGACCAAAGTAACTGCGGCCACGAGGGTTACTCCGCCCACCTGCAGCAATTCCAACCATTTCATCGCTGCACATCCTCGCTGGGGGTGGTCTTTCGGGACTTCTTCTTCTTACGGAACCGCACGGCGTGGCCGGCTTCTTCAACCTCGACGGCGTTGTGGTGGCCAACGTGCGACCGGCGGGAAACGACGAACATGAACAGGACCGCGGCAGTTCCCACCACTGCGGCGATGACGACGCCTACGACGCCGATGCTCACCAGGAGAGCTGTGAGGCGCCGACGATAGCGGAGGCCGGGAGGGTGAACAACCATCCCAGGGCGATCTTTCCAGCGGTGCCCCCCCATCGGACGGATGTGCCCTTGCGGCCGAGCCTGAGCCGATGACCGAGCCTGAGGCAACCTGTGTAGTGGAGAGGGCAAAGCCAAGTGGGAAGAGGCCAGGATGGCCGAGGCGGTGCTGGTTTCAGCGGAAAAACCCTGAGCCGGCTTTACTTCGGTGAGGCCCGAGCCCATGGTGCGGATGATGCGCCAGCCACCAGCGTAGGTTCCGATGGCGATGGCGAACGCGCAGGCCGCGATGACCCAGAACTGCGGACCGCTTCCCGGTGCTGCGTGCCTCCGGCGATGAGGACCAAGGTGATGATGCCCATGGTCTTCTGGGCGTCATTGGTACCGTGCGCGAGGCCACCAGGCTTGAGGTGAAGATCTGCCCGGTGCGGAAGCCGCCACGTTTCTGCGTGAGCTTGTCACCGGTTTCGGGATCATGCCGCGAAGTCAAGGCATACGCGAGGCGGGTACAGATGTACGCCACAAGGCCTGCGATGAGCGGAGCGAAGATAGCGGGCAGGATGACCTTCTGAAGCACGGTCTCGAAGTTGATGGAATGCAGGCCGATGCCCACCACTGCTGCGCCGATGAGACCGCCGAAAAGAGCGTGCGAGGAACTCGACGGCAGGCCCTTGAGCCAGGTAATCATGTTCCAGAGGACGGCCCCCCCCATGAGCCGGCAAAGATAATGTCCGGCGTGATGTGGATTCCGTCCGAGCCTTCCCGGATCAGTCCGCCGGAAATGGTCTTGGCCACTTCCGTGGAGAGGAACGCGCCCACGAGGTTGAGCACGGCGGCCAGGGCGACTGCCGTCTTGGGCTTGATAGCCCCTGTAGCGATAGGCGTAGCATCGCATTGGCGGTGTCGTGGAACCCGTTGGTGAAATCAAAGAATAGGGCCAACGCTATTACCAGCGCGACCATGAAGGTGATATCCACCTGTTGCCCAATCTGCAGAGTCGTCGACGTTCAGCAGTTTCACTTCCCCCATACCTGCCATCCACAGCATAGTTCAGCAATTGTTCAACTGACTTGGCTTGCGGGATTCACTCTGGCGGGCTTGAAACCTTAAGAATCCTACGTGGCATCCGGTGAGCGGACAAACGTGCAGATGCTCCGCCTCAGCCAGGTAAGCCCGTACGGACGCGAGGTCGCGACGGGACAGGCCCTTGCGGGGGGGATCCGGTGAGATGCAAAGCACACGGTCCTGCTGGTATTCGGCCCAGGACCGGGCATCGGACTCCTGGCTGAGTTGGTCGTCAAGCCAGATGATCCGCTCGCTGCCGATGGCGGCCAGATCCTTTTGGAGGGCCGTCAGCTTCCACCACTCCGGGCCCTCATCCCAACCTTGACTGGACAGCACGGGCCAGTCATGGCCATTCAAGCCAATGGCAGGGCACAAAAACTCCGGGGGCCAGGCGTTCCCACGTAGTAAGCCAGACAAAGCGCGCAGCTGGATGGTCCGCCAAATCATTGAGTTCGGCAACAACTTCAGGCGCATAGGCGACATCAAGGATCCCTGCGTCAGCGATGCTCCATTCGCCACCCCAGTCAGTGGTTCCGACCGGACTGAAGGGGTTCACCACGCCGTCGACGTCCAGATACACGGACACTGGCGCAGCGGCACCTTGGCTGGCATCCATGGCCACTCCCCCCCTTCCCCCCCAACGGTTGTGAATCAGCCTACGGGAGAGCGGGGCAGGAGAAGCGGATCGCTGGAAACGGATGAGCGTCGTGAGACTGGATAAATCATTCTCTTGACGCGCGTCATGGAAGTGATAATCTCGAAGTATGGAAAAGCCCACAGTTCACTCCGCCCAAAGCGTCCGGGATATCGAGGACACAGTCCGTACGGATTTCCGGCATGCAATGTCGTACGGCGGATATCTGGACCTTGACCACCTGCTCAGCTCCCAGCACCCCCCCCTCAGTGAACCCGAACACCACGATGAGTTGCTGTTCATCATCCAGCACCAGACCAGTGAGCTCTGGCTGAAGCTGGTCCTGCACGAGTTGCTGGAAGCCCGGCGGCTTTTCGATGCCGACAACCTCGGCAAGGCACTCAAGTGCATCGCCCGGGTAAAGGCAATCCAACGCACCATGACCGAGCAATGGTCGGTGCTTGGAACGCTCACACCCCCGTGAGTACGCCCAGTTCCGCGGTTTCCTTGGGAGCTCGTCCGGCTTCCAGTCGTACCAATACCGCGGCGTTGAATTCCTGCTCGGCAACAAGAACCGTGGAATGTTGCGCGTCTTCGAAAGTGAACCCGAGGCTCACGCATTGCTCGGAAAGCTCCTTGAGGAGCCCACGCTGTATGACGCCTTCCTCAGGTCCTTGCGCGCGCCGGCTACGACATTCCGGCCGACATTCTTGACCGGGACACGAGCGAGCCGTGGACGTTCCGCAAAGACCTTGTCCCCATCTTCCAGAAGATCTACGAATCGGACGACACCCCGTGGGGGCCTCTACGAAGCCTGCGAAGACCTGGTGGATATTGAGGACAACTTCCAGGCTTGGCGCTTCCGCCACCTTCGGACGGTCCAACGCACCATCGGCTTCAAGGTAGGTACCGGCGGATCGTCAGGCGTGGACTTCCTTAAGCGGGCCTTGGACCTCACGTTCTTCCCCCCCGAGCTCTACGCCGTCCGAACCGAAATCGGCAACTAGCAACTCCGCCCGGCCAGGGCCGCCCAATACTTCCGCAGGAGGAACCATGACCACAGCACAGCAGACCCAAAAGCCGACGTCGGCCGAGCTGGACGCCGCTGATCCCCCCCTCGCCGCCCAGCGTGAGGCTTTTTACACGCCCGACGCCGATCAGCTCGTCTCATATCTGGACGGCAACTCACTCGGACGCCCGCTGAAGGTTACCTCCGCGAATCTGGCTTCCTTCGTTCACGACGCCTGGGGGGGCAGCCGCCTCATCCGCGGCTGGGACGAGCAATGGATGGACGAGCCCATCGTCGTGGGTGACCGCATCGGCGAAGTGGCCCTGGGCGCCGCTCCGGGACAGACCACGGTGGGTGACTCAACCTCGGTGATGCTGTACAAGATGATCCGCGCGGCAGTCGACGCCCAGCCGGGCCGCAACGAAATCATCATCGACCGCGACAACTTCCCAACGGACCGGTTCATCATCGAGGGCATCGCCAAGGAGCGGGGGGGCGAGCATCAAATGGATCGCCGCGAACCCTGCCAGTGGTGTGCGGGCGGAGGACCTGGACGGGTTGCTGGGCGAGCGGACCGCCGTGGTTGTCCTCAGCATGTGGCCTACCGCTCCGGATTCCTGGCCGATGCCAAGGGAATCACCGCCAAGGTGCACCAGGCCGGCGCCTTGATGCTGTGGGACCTGTGCCACTCCGTTGGCTCCGTGCCTCTGAACCTGGACGAATGGGGCGTTGACCTTGCCGTCGGATGCACCTACAAGTACCTCAACGGCGGACCGGGCTCACCGGCCTTTGCCTACGTCAATGCGTCACAGCAGGATCGTTTGCAGCAGCCCATCTGGGGGGGTTGGATGGGTGCGGACAACCCGTTCGGGATGACTGACTCGTACAAGCCCGCGCAGGGCATGCGCAGGTTCATCACGGGAACGCCTCCGGTTTTGGCCATGCAGCCCCTCAAGGACATGGTGGAATTGATCGCCACCGTGGGAATGGATGCCGTCCGTGAGAAGTCGATCAAACTGACCGAGTACGCGATCGCGCTTTCCGAGGAACTCCTGGTCCCGCTTGGAGCGGAAATCGTGAGTCCCCGCAATCCCGCCGAACGTGGCTCGCACATCACGGTGGACCACCCGCTCTTCGCCGATGTCACCGCCAAGCTGTGGGAAAAGGGTGTCATCCCCGACTTCCGTCCCCCCCTCACGGCCTGCGCATCGGCCTGTCGCCGTTGAGTACAAGCTACGCCGAGGTTGAGCTGGGAATCGCAGCCATCCGCGACGTCCTCTCGGACCTTCTGTGAGCCGGAAATGAGTGCCGTCCTGGACGACATGGACTCCCGCCCCCCCGGGAGTACGACGTCGCTTCTGCGCACCGTCATCGGCCTGTATCTGCGAGATGCCGGCGGGTGGATGTCAGCCAAGGACATGGTGACCCTCATGGAAGCCTGGGCACCTCCGGAACAGTGACCCGGACGGCGCTGGGACGGCTCCGCAAGAAGGACGTGGTGGTGCAGGAGAACCGCGATGGTGTCCCCCCGGGTTCACCCTCACCGAGGGCGCTGCAACCATGCTTGCCCGGGGGGATCGCCGGATCTACAACCCGCGCAGCATGTCAGTGTCGGATCCCTGGTGCCTGATCTCCTTCTCCATCCCCCGAGACGGAGCGCGAGAAGCGGCATCAGCTACGGCGCAGGCTCCACTGGATCGGCTGCGGTACGGTGGCCGCCGGACTGTGGATTTGCCTGATTCGCTTCGGGTGGAAGTGGAAGAAATTCTTGCCGACCTTGACCTCCGGAGCATGGCCACGATCTTTGTGGCGGCAACTCCACTGGTGGGTGGCAGCCTTCAGGATGCTGCGTCGAAATGGTGGGACCTGGAAGCGGTAGCTGAGCTGCATAGGGACTTCATTCGTCAGCACACTAACAGCAACAGCAACAGCAACGGCGAGCTTCCGCGGCATGCCGGTCAAGCCATGGAGCCCTCCCCCCCGAGGCGTTTGCTACCTATGTCCAGTGCATCGACCGATGGCGGATCATCCCCTACCTTGACCCTGGCCTGCCGTCGGCCTTCCTGCCTGCGGACTGGCCCGGAGCAGAGGGCACTGCCTTGTTCGGCCGGCTCGTCGCCGCCTATGCGGAACCGAGCGCGGAGTTTGTGCGCAACACCTTGAGGGAAACTGCCGGGGCTGCCATTTCCTGATGGCGCACTTAGTCCCCTGACTTCACACGGGACACGAACCGGAACCTGTCGCCGCGAAATGCACTGCGGGTCCACTCCACCGGCGCGCCGGCCGCATCACGGGCCAGGCGGTGGACCACCAGCAATGGTGTTCCCATTTCGATTCCCAGCAGCCTGACGTCCGCCGGACCGGCGAGGGATGTCTCCACCGTGTCCTCAACGTCGGCCACCTTGACCCCGTAGACGTCCGCCAGAACGGAATACAGCGAGCCCGTCCTGGCCAGGTTGGACTTGAACCGCGGCAGCTTCCCGGGAAGCCAGGCGATCTCATGCGCCAACGGCTCCCCCTCAATTAATCGGATGCGCTCCAGCCGGGTCACCGGGTCACCTTGGTCAACCCCCAGATGAGCGGCGACCTCCGCATCAGAAGGAAGGACGTCGAGGGCAACCAGCGTGGAATCCGGCCGCAGGCCCTGGCTCCGGGCGTCATCCGAAAAAGAGGTCAGCTGCCGGACGTGCGTCACCTTTGGGGGGGGCGCCACGAAGGTGCCGTGTCCTTGGATGCGCCCCCCCAGCTTTCCTTCCGCCACAAGCTCGCTGATGGCCTGCCTGACAGTGGTCCGGGAGGTGGTGTACGTTTCGGCAAGGGCGCGTTCGGTGGGAATCAGCGTCCCCCCCGGTTGGAGTCCAGCTATCAGCCCGAGTACCTCGGTTTTCAGGAGGTAGTATTTGGGCGTTGCGTGCTCGACTTCGCTGGACATATTGGCATCCTACTGATGGACAACACCATTGGTCTATGCCAATGTTGATTGAGTTGGTCTGTACCCGCTCCGGAACCGCTTCCGAAGACCGTCACTTATCCGAAAGTTCGCACCCGAAACGAAGGGACGTCAGTTGGAGGAAATACAGCAGTGGAACACCACCAAGTCGGCGGAGATCCTGTGACTCCCGCTGTTCTTGGCCTCCACATAGGCGGCTCCAAGACGCACGCTGTCAGGTCCGATACTGCACACGGTGACGTGGACTCCCAAGGTGGCTCCGGCGTCGAAATCACCGAAGCCAGCGCCAATCTGTCCTCCGTTGGGCACCAAGGCGCCGATGCCGTGCTGCGCCGGATCGCCGCAAGTGTGGGTGGCGGTATCGAGGCTGTATGTGCCGGAGCAGCCGGAGCGGACACCCCGGCAAGTCGTGCAGTCCTCTCCGCCTTGCTCACGGAGCATTTCCCCCCCGGCGCCAGGATCGACGTGGTGCATGACACCCGCATTGTGCTGGCAGCAGCAGGCCTCGACGCGGAGCGTGGTTGTCGCGGGCACCGGATCGGTGGCGTGGGGCCGGAACCGCGAGGGCCGGGAAGCCCGCAGCGGAGGTTACGGGTACCTGCTGGGCGATGAAGGCGGAGGCTACTCGGTGGTGCGCGACGCAGTCCGCGAGGCACTTCGCGAGTACTATGCGGGGCTGAAACCCGGCACCCTGGTCAGAGCACTCATGGCGGCTACAGCCAATGTGGATGCTTTGCAGCTCATGGACTCCTTCTACGCCAAGCCCGAACCTGACCATTGGGCCGGTTTGGCCCCCCTGGTCCTGGACCTGGCAGCGGAGGGCGATCCCGCGGCGTTGCGTATCCAGGCAGAGGCCGCGCACTCGCTGGCTACGCTTGCCCGACAAGTCATGGGTGAGCTCGGATTGGACCTGCCGTTGGTCATGGCCGGCGCCTGTTAGTGAATCAGAGCCAGCTCGCCGCGGCCGTGGCGCGCAAGATGTCCTTGGAAGATCCGTCCTTGATCCGGATCCTGGCTCAGCCCCCCGGTCCATGGTGCAGTGGAATTGGCCCGGCAGCTGGTCCAGGAGTAAGTCAACTGACCAGGGAGTAACCGGGCAGGTGATCGGCGCCGCCAACCGGAGTAGTCTGGATTCATGCCTCTCACGATCGGTGGTTGGTAGCATTGGCGCGGACCAGGCAGCGGTGGCTGCCGGCTCTGCTTATTCCGTTTGCCTTGGCCATTGCAGTGCTGCTTGGCTCGGTCCAAGCCGGCGCCACCGTTTCCCTTCCGCCGAAGACCGCTGAAGAAATCCTGGCCATGATCGCGCGCACCGAGGTGCGCGCGTTTTCCGGCACTGTGGAGCAAACCGCCGAGCTGGGGTTGCCGGAAGTTCCCACATCAGGTCCGGGCATCGCCCCGGGCGCCATCTCTGCCTTGGAGTTTCTGACCGGCTCCCACACGGCCAGGGTCTATGTGGATGGACCTTTGCGGGCACGGCTGCAAGTTCTGGACCAGATGGCCGAACGTGACGTGGTCATCAATGGCGGAGATGCCTGGTTCTACAACTCGAGGGACAACAGCGCTACCCACCTGACCGCACCCGCCAAACCGACCGTGCCGGAGAAGTACGAGCCACGCATGCTCCCGCCGGACATGCCGACGCCGGAGGCAATGGCCAGCCGTTTCCTGGCAGCGGTCGATGCCAGTACGGAGGTGACCGCTTCTGAGTCTTCAACAGTGGCGGGACGCAGCGCCTACTCTCTGGTCCTTAACCCACGCAGTACCGAAACCCTGGTTGATTCGGTGACCATCGACGTCGACTCCGAGACTGGTTTGCCTCTGGGTGTCGAGGTGCGGGCCAACGGACAGGCCGAACCAGCCTATTCACTCGCGTACACCAAGTTGGACCTTTCCACGCCGGATGCTGAGTTGTTCAATTTCACCCCCCCGCCGCCCGGTGCCACCGTCACTGAGAAGGTATTGCCTGTGAAGCCAGTGCCTTCCATGGCCATGCCGGCCATGCCGGTACCCGATCCTGCTGTAGCGGAACCAGAGGTGCGCGGTCCCGGAGCGTCCGTCACCGGCAAAGGTTGGGATTCCGTGATCTCCCTGCCCGCGGGGGGGTCTGCTCCTGCTGAGCTCACGTCCAATCCCCCAGCTTTCCCAAGCCCTGCAGCCTGTTGGCGGCGGCCGGGCCTTGACGACGTCGCTGCTGAGCGTGTTGATTCTCGACGACGGTCGCGTCTATGCGGGCATGGTGCCTTTGGAACGGCTCCAGTCAGCCGCTGCCGCCCAGTGAACAAACCCCCCCCGACAGCCGCCACTGTTGGTGCAACTGGGCGCGCGACTCCCGTCCGCTCGTCTGATCCCGCCATAGAAACGCACGGACTCGTAAAGCGGTTCGGTCACCGGTCGGCTGTGGATGGCATTGACCTTGAGGTACCCCCCCGCGGTTCGGTGTTCGGCTTCCTGGGACCGAATGGTTCGGGGAAGACCACCACCATCCGGGTGCTGCTGGGCCTGGCATCGGCAAGCAGTGGTGACATCCGTGTCCTTGGCAAGGAGATGCCTCAAGCTTTGGCTACCGTGCTGCCGGACGTCGGCGCTTTAGTGGAAGGTCCCGGCTTCTACCCTTTCCTTTCGGGGGGGACGGGAAACTTGATGCGCTTGGATGCGGCCGACCGTCATGGGTCGTGGTCAACCAGACGGCAACGTGTGCACGACGCGCTTGAAAGGGTAGGGCTGGGCCACGCCGCCGGCAAGAAGGTCCGCGCTTACTCTTTGGGCATGAAGCAGCGCCTCGGCTTGGCGAACGCAATGCTCAGGCCACGGGAGCTCCTGGTTCTGGATGAACCAACCAATGGCCTGGACCCCCAAGGCACCCGTGAAGTCCGTAACCTGGTTCGCTCCCTCGCTGCGGGCGGGGCCACGGTGTTCGTGTCCAGCCACTTGCTTGCCGAGGTGGAACAGATGTGTACCCATGTGGGCGTGATGAGCGCCGGGCGCTTGGTGGCACAGGGGCCCCCCCTGGAGGAGCTGCGAGCGGCCGGGCAGGCACATGTGGTGGTGCAAACGCCCGACGTCGAATTGGCGTCCCGAGTGCTGACGCGCCTCGGCCTGGTCCCCCCCGGTGAAGCGCCGGGAACCGGGAGTCCGTGGGGAACCACCGCAGTGTTGGGCACCGGGATCAATGGGCGCGAGCCGGAGACGATCGTGGCTGCTTTGGTGGCTGAGGGTGTCCGGGTCCGTGGCTTCACAGTGGAGAACGCGAGCCTGGAAGACCGTTTTGTTTCCCTCACCGGGGAGGGGTTCGACGTTGTCGGCTGAACCTGCTGGTCCTCCCCCCCAAGAGACTGCCGTGCGCCCCCCCGGCATCGGATGGGCACTCCTGGGCTCAGAATTGTCCGTGCTGTTCAGGCGGCTCCGGACGTGGGCCATGCTGATCGCCCTCGCCGCCGTACCTGTTTTGATCGCAGTTGCCGTCAAGTTGTCGTCCCGGCCCACAGCTCCTGGCCGCGGTCCACTGTTCCTTGACCGCATCACCCAGAACGGCCTGTTCGTTGCAGTCACGGCCTTGGTGGTGTGCGTTCCTTTGTTCCTGCCCCCCCTCACCGTCGGCGTGGTGGCCGGGGGATACCATCGCCGGGGGAGGCGAACCTGGGAACCTTGCGATACCTGCTCCTTGCCCCCCGGCAGGGCGGATTCGCCTGCTGCTGGTGAAGTATGCAGGGGCCGTCGCTTTCTGTTTCGCCGCTACGGCCACAGTGGCAGCGTCCGGCGCTTGGCCGGCGTCGTACTTTTTCCTGTAGGTCCGGTGACTTTGCTGTCAGGTGACACCATCAGCGTGGGCGAGTCGGCGTTAAGATCGTTGCTGATCGCTGCCTACATCACGGTGTCCCTCCTTGGACTCTCCGCAATCGGTCTACTGATCTCCACCTTCACGGACGTGCCGTGGGCGCCATGGCTGCCACCATCGTGCTCTCTGTGGTGTCCCAGGTGCTCGACAACCTGCCCCCAGCTTGAGTGGCTGCACCTGTGGCTGTTCAGCCATCACTGGCTGGGGTTCGCGGATCTGCTGCGGCAGCCCATTTCGTGGACGTCGTTCGGTGAAAACGCCCTCCTCCAAGCCGGGTACATCGCCGTTTGCGGCGCGCTGGCGTACGCAAAATTCTCCAACAAGGACGTCTTGTCATAGCTTTGTCGTAGGCTCTTTCCATGGCCAGATTCTTTGATGTGCACCCGGAAGATCCCCCCCAACCACGCGCCATTGGCCAAGTGGTGAACATGCTCCAAGGAGGCGGCCTGATCGCCTACCCTACCGACTCCTGTTACGCGCTTGGCGCACAGATCGGCAACAGGGAAGCATTGGACCGCATCAGGACCATCAGGCAGTTGGACGACAAACACCACTTCACCCTGGTGTGCAAGGACTTCGCCCAGATGGGGGGGCAGTTCGTGATGTTGGACAACGATATCTTCAGGAGCATCAAGGCCGTCACGCCCGGCAGCTACACGTTCATCCTCCCGGCAACCCGTGAGGTTCCCAAGCGGCTGCTGCACCCCAAGAAGAAAACCGTGGGTGTGCGCATTCCGGATCATCGGGTGGTCCAGGCGCTCTTGGCGGAGCTGGGCGAGCCCTTGCTCTCCAGCACGCTCCTGCTGCCGGATGAGGAAGAACCGTTGACCCAGGGATGGGAAATCAAGGAGCGCTTGGACAACCAGGTGGATGGCGTCATCGATGCCGGCGACACCGGCTCAGAACCAACCACCGTGATCGACTTTTCCAGCGGCGTGGCCGAGGTTGTGCGGTACGGAACCGGCGATCCCTCGCGCTTCGAATAGGCGCCTTACCGTCATTGGCAGTCACCTGAATTGAAAGCGGCACCCGGAATTCAGGGCGACTTGTGCAACGCCAGTCATTTCCAGTGCCAGGGCTGACGGCTGGGGGCGACACAGGCTGTGGCGGGTAGGCCATGAAAATGGACAGTTGGCGGTTGCATCGGCGCTGCTGATGGCAATGCTTCCGTACCTGGAATGTCGCCTGCATGGCCGTAGTAGAAGCCGTTGGTGCAGCGGTCATCCCAGTGGTCCAGGCCGAGGCCATAGTCGGCAAACACCGTGCCCTTCATGGCAATAAGGCTCGCCGGGGGACAACAACTGCCCCCCCCTTAGCAGCGCGGCTTGGAAGGCCAGGATGTCCTCCACTGTGGATACCAGACCTCCGTTGGAGATCCCGTCCGGGAGCCCGGTGCCGGTAACGTCCATGGTTTCTCCCTCCAACTCGACATATCCGTGAATGACGTCATCGGGGACAGTGGAGTCGGCATTCAGGAACTCCGTGGATTGGAGGTTCAAGGGCGTCAGGACGTCCGTTCGCAACACAGCCCCCCCCAGCGGCGCACCTCGAAGCTGCTCCACTACCCGGCCCAGCAGGGCATCAGCATTGAGCGCCGCGGCGGGCAGGTCAGCGGCAGGTACGTCAGCGGCGTCGCCAAGAAGCTGGCGGATCGTCACGGGACTATTTGCCGTGAGGGCGCCGGGGGAGGTACACGGTGACGGGGTCGTCCAAACCCAGCCGGCCCTCTTCCACGAGCTTCATCACGGAGACAGCCAAGAAGGTCCGGAACTGTTCACCCACAGGGAAACGGTCACCCGACTGTACAGCGGCCTGTCGCTCCCGGCTCAAGACTCCTTCCGCGAGCGTCCATTCCTGCTGGCCTACCTTGGCTTGATGAGGACGGCAGACGCCCCCCCTTCTTCGAGCTTCTCCCGCGAGAAGAGCTCCAGAGTGGCGCGGAGCTCCTGGAACGCAGGGGTGGTTGCAACGCTTTCCGTGGGCGCCGGAGAAGTGGTGAGCGTGGGTGCGGCAGGAGGGGGCCGGCGTCGAAGGTTGAGCAGTTGTTGCCGGCGGGGGCGCATGGCGGTGGTGGGCTGAATCGGCTGCGGTTCGGGGGTTTCGGTGCACGCGCTGAGGAAGAACCCGCTGAGCGCCACTGCGCTGGCAAGCCAGCCGCATGCGAGGGCGGTAGTCGGTATCCCTCTCGCTGGACGTCGCGGCACACGCACTCCCGCTGCAGTTTCTGCGGCCTACTCCTCCGGTGTGCGTGCCCGGCTCGGCTGCACGCGCATGGGTTCGCCTGGCATCTTGGGGAATTCCGGTGGGAAGGGCATTTCGCCCTGACCGTTCTTGACGTCGCGTTCCCACCACTTGAGCAGGACGTCGATGTCACCGGGGGTGATGGTGCATGGATTCCCAGGGGTCGCCTACTTTAGCCAATCGATCCGGAACTGTCTTGATGGTGTATTTCGCAGGATCGGCGCTCTCCAGTTCGTCCCACGTCAACGGGCAGGACACCTGGGCCGTAGGTACGGCACGTGGACTATACGCCCCGGCAATGGTCCGATCCCTGTTGGCTTGATTGAAGTCCACGAAAATCCTGGTCCCGCGTTCTTCTTTCCACCAAGCCGTAGTGACCTTCTCCGGCATTCGCCGCTCCAACTCGCGTCCAGCGGCGATCACGGCGTGGCGTACGTCGAGGAATTCATGCTTGGGATGGATAGGTGCATACACGTGGAGTCCCCGGTTGCCGGAGGTTTTGATGAACGCCGTGAGTCCGGCTTCTTCCAGCACGGAGCGCAGTTCCAGCGCAGCCGGGATGCGTCGTCGAAGTCTGTGCCGGGTTGGGGGGGTCCAAGTCGATCCTGAGCTGGTCGGGATTGTCGGGATCGTTGGCCCGGGACGCCCAGGGGGGGTGGAACACCACAGTGTTCATTTGCGCGGCCCACACGGCAACGGCCGGCTCGTCGATCACCAGCTGGGGGGGTGTGAACGTGCGCTGGGGTAGGTCACGGGCACTGAACGGACGTACTCCGGGGCGCCTTTGGGTGGATTCTTGGAGAAGAACATCTCGCCCTCGATGTTCCCCCGAGTAGCGCTGGAGCTGATCGGCCGGTTCCCGTTTGCCGTCACGAAAGCCTCCCCCCCGACGTCAATGAGGTAGTTGGCAAGGTCCAGCTTGGTCAGTCCGGCTTCAGGCCACATCACCCGGCTTGGACTCGAAATCCTGACCTCGCGGGGGCCGTCAGGACCAGGGACAGTCACGGTGGTTGCTTCGCTCGCCATGGCCACAAGCTACCGCGTTTAAGCCTTGCGCGTCAGCACCCGATGCGTTTTGGTGTCGTGGGCAATGATGGATGCATGCCAAACATTGAAACATCCGTGACCGTCGCCGTCGGTGAAACCGAAGTGTCAGCCCTTCACATTCGGCCCCCCGATGCCCTTCGCTACCCTTGTTGTGGCACACGGGGGGGCGGGAGCCGGAATGGAACACCCGTTCCTGGAGGGTTTCGCTGGGGCAATGGCCGACGAAGGCGTGTCCACGTTGCGCTTTAACTTTCCTTACCGGGAGGCTGGCCGGCGTTTCCCGGACCGCCCGCCCCCTGGCCATCGCTACATGGCGGGCAGTGATGGACAAAGCAGCTGAGCTAGGCGAAGGGGGGGAACCCCTATGGGCAGCGGGTAAATCCTTTGGTGGACGTATGGCTTCCATGGCAGTTGCCGAGGCATGCCCGCAGGGGGGGTTTGGTGTACCTCGGTTATCCGCTCCACGCACCCGGCAAACCGGAGAAACTGCGGGATGAACACCTCTACGGCGTCACTGTGCCCATGCTATTCCTCCAAGGAACACGCGATACGTTCGCTACGCCGGAACTGCTGGAAGCAGTGGTGGCGAAGATAGGCCCGACGGCGACACTCCAGTGGAGTGAGGGCGGTGACCATTCGTTCGCGGTCAAGGGCCTGAAACGTGGGGGGGCGGCCGAGGTTGGGGGGGCGTCACTTGCCCCGGCGGTTGCTGCTTTCCTGCGGGCAAACGCCTAGGCCTGCTTCGGCAGAGGTTCGTGGCGAAGGAAGGACCGGCGAAAACGGCCCGTGCCTGCAGTGAGGGCACGGAGTTCTATCGCGTACCGCAGGAGCTCCTGGTCCGGCACTTCGGCACTGATTTCCGTTCCTTCACCCTCAGCGGCGGTAGTGCCGGTCACACGCCCCCCGGCGTCCGGACATATCACTCATCACCGCGCCCACGAATTCGTCGGGAACGCTGATGACAACAGATGAGACGGTTCCAGCAGCTGGATCCTGGCGCTGGCCGCAGCTTCCCTCAGGGCCAACGCGCCGGCCGCCTGGAAGGCTGCGTCGGATGAGTCCACGCTATGGGTTTTTCCACCTACCAGCGTCACCTTGATGTCCACCACCGGGAATCCGGCTGAGACACCCTTCAGCATTTGTGAGCGGACACCCTTCTCGACGGAGGTGACAAACGTCCCGGGGGGGATTGCCCCGCCCACGATCTTGTCGGTGAACTCAAAACCCTCACCGCGGGCCAGTGGCTCCACCTCAATGTCACAGATGGCGAATTGTCCGTGGCCGCCGGATTGCTTGACGTGCCGCCCATGTCCGGTTGCCTTGGTGGCAAAGGTTTCCCTGAGGGCGTGATGACATCCACGGTCTGGAGTCTGACGCCCTGGCTCCGCAGCCTGTCCAGGACAACCTCGGCGTGGGCCTCCCCCCCATGCACCACAGGATGAGCTGATGAGTGTCCTGGTTGCGTTCCAAACGAAGCGTCGGATCGGCAGCTGCCACCTTTCCGATGCTCTTGGCCAGAGCGTCCTCATCACTGCGCGATGCCCCCCCTTCAATCGCTACAGGCATCAAAGGCTCGGGCATGTTCCAGGTTTCGATCAGCAGCGGCGCCTCACGGCCGGAGACCGAGTCCCCCCCTGTCTCCGCGCTGGCCAGCTTGCTGATGGCGCAGATGTCACCGGCAAAGCACTGCGGAATGGCTTTCAGGCTCGAACCCACGGGCGAATAGAGATGGGTGATGCGTTCATCGGCGTCGTGGTCCTCGTGCCCCCGATCCGCCAAACCCCCCCTGCCACCGATATGGATCGCGGAGTCTTCCCGCAGGGTCCCTGAAAAGACCCGCACCAAGCAGACACGGCCGAGGAATGGATCTACGGTGGTTCGCACTACTTCTGCGGCAAGTCGCCCGGCCGGGTCACACGGCAAGGGCTTCAGCGAGGAGCCGTCGAGTTCCATCACCGCCGGGGGCGATGCGTTCCAACGGCGATGGCAAAGCATCCGTCAACAGTGCCATCAGTTCGGGAAGTCCCAGGCCTGTTTCGGACGACGTCGGCATCACCGGGAAGAAGCTGCCCCCCCGTGCCACTGCAGTTTCAAGATCGTCGATGAGGTCCGCGAGGGGCAGTTCTTCACCGCCAAGGTACCGGTCCATGAGCGTTTCGTCTTCGCTCTCAGCGATGATTCCCTCGATCAGGGGGGGTCCCCTTGCTGCTTCGACATCCGAAGCCGGGTCCAGGTCCCCCCCATCTCAGTGCCGTGGGAATAATCTGTGCCGTGGAGTACGCCGATGAGTCCGGCGTTGCCCACGGCCGGTAGATACAGCGGGAGGATAGAATCACCGAACGCTTCCTGACAGCGCACGACGGCGGCACTGAAGTCAGCGCGCGGATGGTCCAGTTTGCTGACTACCACCGCACGCGGCATTCGGATATTCTCGCACTCGCCCCCCCACAACGCAACAGTGGCACCGTCAATGCCATCAACAGCCGACACAACGAAAAGGGCCGCGTCCGCGGCCCTCAACCCAGCGCGCAGTTCGCCGGTGAAGTCGGTGTAGCCGGGGGGTGTCGATCAGGTTGACCTTGATGTCCCCCCCACAAGAATCGGCGCTACGGACAACGTGACTGAGCGTTGCTGATGGATCGCGGAGGGGTCCGAATCACTGACAGTGGTGCCTTCGCTGATGGAGCCCATGCGGGTGATGGCACCTGTTGCGGCCAGTAAGGCCTCCACCAGCATCGATTTGCCCGCACCCGAATGTCCACGAGTGCCACGTTCCGGATTTTTGCTGGATCGCTCACCGCCAAGGCAGCTCCATTGTCACCGCGCCTGGTATCGGTTGCGCCAGGTCCGGTTCCCTTTGCTGTTTCGCGCGTGCCCTTCGCGGACATGGGCACCTCCTGGTGTTTGTATCCCGGCACCGTGTCCGAACACATCCAGTTCGAACGTTAAAGAGGATTGGACACCCTGAGGCGACCACAGGGCAAGGCCTCGCGGCGACGAAAGCCGGACAATCGCCGTCGGGCCCTGGAGCGACAGTCAACCACCGCGTTAAACGGTCAGCATCCCCCCCACAGCAACCACACCGACGCTACGGCGCATCCGGTGATCACCGCCGTGAATCCGGTCAGCCAGACGAACGCCGGGACGCCCGTGGTGCGGCCAAGAATGAAGGCATCAGAGGCAGCCAAGCGGTCGCGGCGCCGGGTGTGCACGCCGGCAAGCTTGAGTAGATCCCGAACACCGCCCACGGACAGGGCGACGCCGAGCGCCAGGACTACATAGTTGACTACTGCGGGCGTCGCAAACAGAACCAGGAGCTGCGCGATGGCAGCGCTCAACACAGCCACCAGGATTCCGGTGAGGTTTCTGAGGAAGATGAGCGAAACCAGCAGGATCAAAGCACCGATGGACATGGCTGCGCCCGACCGGCCACAGGCGAAGGCTGCGATCAGGCACAACCCGACGACCGCCGGTGCGGGATAGCCCCAAACCCGGACCACGCTGCCCCGAACGCGCTCCGGCCACTGCTGACAAGGCGCCCCCGAATGGTCGAGGCCGATCCGGAGCCCATGGACGAAGCGCCCAGTCATGAGTGCGGCGTAGGCATGCCCCCAGCTCATGGACAAAAGTGACGTAGAGGCCGAACCACCTCCAGGTTGCGCGAGGGATGCTCAGGACGACGGCGCATGCGAGGATGCCCAGCAGGGCCGGTAGGGGCACGGCGGTGGTGTGCGTGTCGGTGAAGCCGCGGACCACCGCTTCCCACCAGTTTTGCGCGACCTTCACAGCACTGACGGCTGAAGACGGGAATGCAGGCCGGCGATGAGTATCTCGAGTCCGAAGTCGAAAGCTGCCTCGCCTCGCTCACTGGTGGTCCTGCGTGAGCCAAAGCGCTGGTGAGGGCGGGGGGGTACCCCTGCGCCGGTGGCGCCCAGACGACGTCGGGAGCTGCCAGGTCCAGCGCGAAGCCCAGGGCGAAGCTGTCTATGGTGGAAATTGCCGACATCACGTCCCGCCCGCGGAATCCCGCGGCTTCGAGGGCCACTGCCAGGTTCTCGTAGAGGGCCATGACCTGTGCGTCCTGAACGGTTTGGAGGACCAGCAGGGGCGCGAGTTTTGGATGGCGGGCAAAGGCGTCTCGATAACTCCGGACAATCGCGCGAAGTGACGCCTCCCAATCTTGCTCGTCCTCCAGGACGTAGGGGCTCTCGGAGATGATCCGGCCACGCATGAGCTCGAGGATCTCCTCCCGCCCGCTGACGTGGTTGTAGATGGAGGACTGGCTCACGCCGATCCGCTTGGCAAGTTTTGGCAGGCTGAAGTCCCCCCCTGCCTCGTCCACCAGTTCAAGGCAGCGGTGACGAGTGCATCAATCGATATCAGCGGGACCAGCGGGCGTGCCATACGGGTGTCTCCATTCAAGGTTGTTGTTACGACTCTAGCCAGAAGTTTGCGTCGAGGTATTGTGCGCGGGGGGGTCACAAGGACTTACGATAAACGAAAGCCTTTCGCTTAATGTTCACCTTCTCCTGAAACTCCCCTCCCCAAACACCCCAGAGGATCCCCATGTCTGACCTCGAAACCCGACCTCCGGCAGCAGACGCCGGGAATGGCTCAAGCGCAACGCCATAGGCACCGGCGGCATCGCCTTCCTGGTGATCTCCGCGGCAGCCCCTCTCACCGTTATGGCCGGCGTGGCACCTGTAGCCATCGGCGTTGGGGCATAGGCGCCCCCCCATGGGCTACGCCATTGCCGGAGCGGTCCTGCTGGTCTTCGCCGTCTCCTTCATGGCCATGACCAAACACGTCAAAGCCGCTGGCGGCTTCTACACCTACATCACCTTGGCCATGGGCAAAACCGTGGGCCTGGCCTCAGCCATCCTGGCGATCGTTTCCTATAACTGCCTGCAAATCGGCGTCTACGGACTGTTCGCCGTCCAGACCCAAGCCATGCTCCTCGCACTCTTCGGCTGGGACGTGCCCTGGCCTGCCGTCGCTTTGGTAGCAATCGCGGCCGTTTGGTTCCTGGGATACCGGGGGGGCATCGATGTTGGCGCGAAAGTCCTCGGCGTCCTGCTTATCGCCGAGACTGCGATCCTGGCCATCATGGGATTCGGAATTCTTGCACGTGGCGGCGCTGAAGGCATCAGTTTCGCCTCGTTCTCCCCCCGAGCATGCCTTCACTCCGGGTGTCCTGGCCATCCTGGCTATCTGCTTTGCTGCCTTCATGGGCTTCGAGTCCACCGTGCTGTACCGCCGCGAAGCGCGTAATCCGGACAAGTCCGTTCCCCGGGCAACCTACATCGCAGTGGGTTTCATGTCCGTGTTCTACGCCTTCATTGTGTGGACCGTCATCCAGGCCTACGGCGATGGAAACGTGGTTGTTGCCGCCGGGGGGGAGCTGGCCGATGGAATGTTCTTTGCCACCATCAACCAGTACGTGGGCCCGTGGGCGGAAGTCGTCATGTACGTGCTGATCGTGACCAGCGTTTACGCCTCCCAACTGGCTTTCCACAACGCCATCAACCGCTACGTATACATGCTCGCCAAAGACGGTGTGCTCCCCCGCGTTCCTCGGCAGGACGCACCCCAAGTACAAATCACCGCACCGTGCAGGCAGATCCAGACCATTCTTGCGGCCGTCGTCATCAGCATTTGTGCCATCGCCGGTGCGGATCCCTACAAGCAGCTGCTCATCTGGGTCAACACGCCGGGCATCTTCGGATCGTGGCCCTGCAGGGACTGGTGTCGGTAGCTGCATTCATCTACTTGCGGCGTAACCCTGCCGCGGCCACGCACCGTTTCCTCATCCCCCTGAGCGTGACCTCGGCCATCCTGCTGTTCGGCGTGGTGGCACTGATCGCCATCAACATCGAACTCCTCACCTTTGCCGATGCGCTGACCAACACCATCTTGCTCCTGGTCGCGCCCGTTGTTTTCCTTGCCGGCCTACTGGTTGCCCGCAGGCTTCGCACCACCCGCCCCCCCGACGTCTTTGCCCGGATTGGAAGCTTTGAAACCCATGACTCCTGACCTCATTGTCCTTGCCGACACCATTCACACGATGGATGAGCGACACCAGGACCAGTCGGTCCAGGCCGTCGCCGTCAGCGGCGGGTTGATCACCGCCGTCGGCAGCCGCCAAGACGCCAGGGACTGGCAACAGGCGGACACACGGTGGTGGACCTCGGTAACGCGACGCTCACGCCCGGTTGGTGGACTGCCATATGCACGGTGTTCGGCTTGGACCTGACAATCGGCGTCGACCTTGCCGGCGCTACGTCGCTGGATGAAGTCCTCACACTCCTGCGCGGAGAAGCAGCAAACGACGGCGGCTGGTTGCGCGGATGGGGACTGAACCCGAACGCTTTCGGAACTGTACCGTTGCACCGCAGTGTGCTGGACACCGTCACCGGGGGACCAGCCCGCGCTTATTCGCTTGTTCGATGGTCATTCGGCATTGGCAAACAGCCGCGCCTGGAACTGGCCGGAGTCCATGGCCGATTCGAATTCGACCAAGCCTCTGAGGTGGTCTGCGACGCGGACGGCGTTCCCACGGGGCTCCTGCTCGAAGCTGCGGCCATGGAATTGGTGCAGCGACACATCCCGCAAGAGTCCTTCGCCCAACGCAAAACGCGACTCGCCGAGCTCCTGGGGGGGACTTCGCCCGCTCGGGCCTGACGGGCGGCCACATCATGGACCACAGCGAGGAATCCACCGCACTCTTCCAGGCATTGGAGGCGGACGGCGAACTCCCGCTGCGGCTTCGGACCGCGCCGTGGTGCATGCCGGGCAGTGGTGAGGCCGAATGGAAAGAGCTGGCCCGCAGCATCGGCACCGGGGGCCGGCGCTGGTCCATTGAGGCCATTAAGCTCTTCGTCGATGGCACCGTGGACAACGGAACAGCCTGGCTCTACGAAGCTGATATTCACGGCCAATCCACCGCACCGTTCTGGCCGCGGCCCGAGGAATACTCCGCCGCCGTCCGGTACTTTGCCTCCCGCGGAATTCCCACAGCCACACACGCTATCGGCGATGCCGGGGTGGACCATGTATTGGAGGCCTTGGAATCGCTGCGAAACAACGTTCCTGCCGACATCCTGCACCGAACCGTCCACAGGATCGAGCACATTGAAACAGTGCCCGATGAGCTGGTGGCACGCTTCAAGGCGCAGGCGTGGTGGCCAGCATGCAGCCGACCCATTGCACCCACTACTCACTTGCCGATCACAGCGACAACTGGTCTACGCGCCTTGGCTCGGAGCGGGCGGACCGGGCATGGCGCTGCCGTGATCTTCGCGACGCCGGAGTGACTCTGGGTATCGGCTCTGACTGGCCGATCGCGCCCTACGAGCCGCTTCCAATCATCGCGGACGCAGTTGCGCCGTCGTTCGGGGGAATCCGGAGCAGGAGCCATCGCACCGTCCCAAGCCCTCACAGCGCTCCAAGCTCTGGAGGGATACACCTCCCACGCAGCGAAAGCTGCAGGCCAGTGGGACGTTTCGGGCTCCATCACCGTGGGCAAGCGCGCCGATTTCACGGCGTTCGAGCTCGATCCCCCTGACCACTGCCCCCCCGGACGAATTCGCAGCAGGCAGCGTGCTGGGGGACGTTTGTGGACGGGGGAAATCCAATTCATGTTGGAGCGGCAGGCTTAGCCGGCCTTTCCGGGGGACGAGCGGCTACATCCTGTTCTTCGTCTTGGCCGTGGCCGGTGCGGTCCACGGGTCTTCGGGCAGGGATGCCTGGGGGTAACGCCCACGCATCTCGGCCCGAACCTGGGAGTAGGGACCGGACCAAAAAGAGGCGAGATCGTCCGTGACGGCCAGCGGCCTTCCTGCCGGGGGGATAGCAAGTGAAACAGCACGGGGGGGACCCTACCCTCCACGAGACGCGGCGTGCGGTCCCAACCGAAGCATTCCTGAAGCTTGACCGCCACAACGGGGGCGGCCGTCGTCGTGACCACCGCCGCTGCTGTCCGAAACCTCGGGGGGGTATTCGATCCGGACACGCGAACCACTCGGCACCGCCAAGCGCTCCGGCACGAGGTCTTCGAGCCGGGCAGCCTCCGGCCATGGGAGCAGGCGCCTCAAAGGGTCGACGAGGTTGATGGAACTCACCGAGGCGCCGGCGGCAATCGCTTCCAGCTCCGGGCCCAGCCAGTCCTCCAGCGTGGACAGCAGCGCGGCTTCGCGGACGTCGGGCCAGGGACTTCCGAGCTCGCGGTGCAGCAACGCAAGGCGGCGGCGCAGGGCATCAGCTGCGGTCGACCAGCCGATCATGGACAAACCTGCCTTCGCCAACGCCTCGGAAACGGCATGACGCCCGGACTCGGCGCTGGGACGGATGGCGTCGAGGACAAGACGATGGCTCCCATACGGCGCTCCAGCCTGGCCATTACCCGGCCCTGGTCAAACTTCGCCCGCACCGCCTCCGTGAGGAGATCCGGCGCGGCAGCTTCCGCCATTTCAAGCGACAAGGGCGCGGCGGAACGGATGACCGCGCCGGTGCCGGCGGCATCACGTCCCTGGGCGCGCGACACCTCGGCAACCGCGAGCCAATCGTGCCCGGACAGTGAACTGCCAGTGGGGGGAGCCCGGCCCGCGTCCCTGACGAGAGCAAGTACGTGGTGGATCCATCGCCGGGCACACGCCTGGCCACGCGGTCAGGGAAAGCCAACGCCACCACAAAACCGGGCGCTTCCCTTTCCGTGACACCGGCAGGCGGTGTGGGATGCACGACGGCGGCAACCTCCTGCCGTACCCGCGTCTCCTTCTGTATCAGCGACTCCATCCGCCTGACGTCTTCCGCGAAACGTCGGGCGCCCGGATCTGATCCGGAACGCAGTGCCGTAAGCAGCTTCGTCAGGTCGGCGCCGGGTGCCCTTTGATCGCCGGCAACGAGTGCTACTGTTTCAGCCGCTGCGCGTTGGCCCACAACAGCCGATCCATCCAACAAGGCACGGGCAAGCCGGGGGGTCGGCTGGGATGCGCGCCAGGGTCTTACCCGCGGCAGTGACTGTTCCGTCGCGTGTAACAGCACCCAGTTCGCGGAGGACCTCCACGGCATCGTTTATGGCCGCGGCTGGTGGTGCGTCCGGCAGCTGCAATCCTGAACCGCCGGGCGCGCCCCCAGCAGGCAAGGACCAAGGCAGCGCTGGTGAGGTCTGCAACGGAGATTTCGGGGGGGGTCTGATGTGCCGGAGCTGCAGCATAGGCTTGCTGGTCATAGCAGCGAACCACCGTGCCCGGTCCTTGTCTCGCTGCGCGACCGGCGCGTTGATCTGCCGAAGCACGCGAACAGGAGACGGTCACGAGGCCGGACATTCCGCGGCCGGCGTCCCGTCGTGGTTCCCTTGAAAGGCCGGAATCGATGACCAATCGTACGCCGGGAACGGTCAGGGACGATTCAGCCAACGATGTGGACACAATGGTCCGGGGGGGCGGCCCGCCGGGTTCACGGCCGGATACTGCCCGGTCCTGGGCTTCCGGACCTATCTGTCCGTGCAGCTCGAGCACCTCCACACCTTGTGGCAGCTGACCGCGAAGACGAGTGGCGACGTCGGAAACTTCCCGGGCTCCCGGGAGGAAAACCAGTGCGTCTACCTCGGGATTCCGGCTCAGGGCCGCTGCGTAGGATGTCGCGGCCGTGTGGGCCACATGATCAAGGAAACCTCGGGAGACGCCGCGGGTATCCAGTCGATGCTCCCGGGCCGGAGCCCACTGGACCTCCAACGGGTACAGCGCGGAAGGGCAGTCGACGACGGGAGCCGGCCCACCGCCGTCGAGCCCTGTCCCAAGCAGCTCTGCGAAACGCGGGGCGTCGAGGGTTGCCGACATGGCCACCAGCGTGAGGTCACCGCGCAACTCACGAACCTCCGCGAGCATGCCGACCAGGAGATCCGTTTCGAGTCCACGTTCGTGGACCTCATCCAGGACCACGGCGTGGACGTCTTCAAGGCCGGGGTCAGCCAGAAGACGTCGAAGGAGAATGCCTGGCGTGACGAATTCGACCACGGTGTCCTGGCTGACTTTGCTTTCACCTCGGACGGTGTAGCCCACCCTGCCACCCAGGCGGCTGCCGTCCAACGTGGCCAGGCGGCGTGCGGCTGAGCGGGCGGCTACACGCCGTGGTTGAGTGACGACGACGCGTGGTTGGCCCGGGTTCTGTTCGGACACGAGATTGGCGAGCAGGGGTGGAACCAGTGTGGTTTTTCCTGTGCCGGGCGGCGCCTGGACTACTGCCGTTCCGCCGTCGCCTTGGTTTTGCAAGGCTGTAGCAAGCTTGGCGAGGGATTCCGCAAAGACCAGCCCCGTGCCGATGGTGTCCAGTCTGAAAGTCACCAGACCATTGTCCCTGCTGCGTGGTGCAGGAAAAGGCCACGCCCCCCCATTAACGGGGGGCGTGGCCTTTCTCATGATGCTGCTCTAGGAGTGCTGTGCATCTAGCCGATGGTGGAGGCGTCGATGACAAAGCGGTAGCGGACATCGGAGGCAAGAACGCGTTCGTAGGCATCGTTGATCTTGCTGGCCGGAATGACCTCGATCTCGGCGCCAAGGCCGTGCTCCGCGCAGAAGTTCAGCATTTCCTGGGTTTCGCGGATACCGCCGATCGCGGAACCGGCGAAGCGGCGGCGACCCATAATCAGCGAGAACACGTTGACCGGCAACGGCTCGGCGGGCGCGCCAACGTTGACCAGCGTGCCGTCGAGCGTGAGCAGCTGCAAGTAAGCGCTGATGTCGATGGAAGCGCTGACAGTGTTGATGATGAGGTCGAAGGTGCCGGCGAGCTGTTCGAACGTGGCGGGGTCGCTTGTGGCGTAATAGTGGTCCGCGCCCAGCTTGAGCCCGTCCTCCATCTTCTTCAGCGACTGCGAGAGCACTGTCACCTCGGCACCCATGCGTCGGCGATCTTGACAGCCATGTGGCCGAGCCCGCCAAGACCGACGACGGCAACCTTCTTACCGGGACCGGCGCCCCCCCAGTGGTGCAAAGGCGAGTAGGTGGTGATGCCGGCGCACAGCAACGGTGCGGCGACGTCGAGGTCCAAACCTTCCGGGATGGTGACGACGAAGTCTCATTCACCACGACGCTGCTGGAGTACCCGCCCTGCGTGATGGTGCCGTCACGGTCAACGGCGCCATAGGTGCCCACGTTTCCCTGAAGGCAGTACTGTTCCTCACCGGCAAGGCAGTTCTTGCACTCCTTGCAGGAGTTCACCATGCAGCCGACGCGACACGGTCGCCCACCTTGTGCTTGGTGACATCCGAGCCAACCCCCGGTGACGATGCCGGCGATTTCGTGGCCCGGGGGGGCCAAGGGATACTGCTGCGGGCCCCAGTCACCCCCCCGAACAGTGTGGATGTCCGAGTGGCAGATGCCGGCGAACTTGATATCGATGTGGACGTCGTTCGGACCGACCTCGCGACGTTCGATGGTGGTCAGGGTCAGGTCGCCCGTGGCCGAGGGGGGGCAGCGTAAGCGTTAGCGGTAGGCATGTTTCTCCTGCGTGGTGAACGTTGTTGGATGTTTCCATCTAACCTCCTTTCCCTGAGTGAAAGGAGTTACTGCTGTTAGGGGTAATGACAGGGACTCCCTTAGCGGGCCAAAGGTCATACCGTTGAAGCATGGACAACCGGACAGAGACGCGCGATTTCCTCTCCACGCGACGGGCGAAGATCACGCCCGAGCAAGCGGGACTGGCCGCCTATGGCGGCAACCGCCGCGTACCGGGCCTCCGCCGCGGCGAAGTTGCCATACTGGCCGGAGTCAGCGTGGAGTACTACACCCGCCTGGAGCGGGGGAAATCTCGCAGGCGTCTCGGAAAGCGTGTTGGAATCCCTGGCGAACGCCCTGCAACTCGACGACGCCGAACGCGCCCACTTGTACGACCTTGCCCGCGCTGCAAGTGAAGGTGGCAGGTCACGACGCCGGCCGGTACGGAAACAGGTCATCCGGCCTGGCGTGCAACTCACCCTCGATGCGATCAGCGGTTCCCCCCCGCCTTTATCCGCAACGGTCGCCTGGATCTGCTGGCAACAAACGCCCTGGGGGCGTGCTTTGTACTCAGATATTTACGACAGTCCGGCCGGGCCGCCCAATCATGCCCGTTTCCTCTTTCTCGATCCTCGCAGCCGGGATTTCTATACGGATTGGGAACGGGCGGCTAACGACACGGTGGCCATTATGCGGACCGAGGCGGGCCGCGATCCCTACGACCGGGGGGGCCTCAGCGACCTTGTGGGTGAGCTGTCCACGCGCAGCGAGGAATTCCGGGTTCGTTGGGCATCCCATAACGTTCGCCAGCATTACACCGGAAGAAGCACTTCCGGCATCGGATAGTTGGCGATCTGCATTTGTTGTACGAGGCCCTTGAGCTGTCCGCCGATGCCGGTTTGACCCTAACGGTCTACAACGCGGAACCCGGCACCGGTACGGCGGATGCCCTGCAGCTGCTCGCAAGCTGGGCCGCGACGACCCTCGCCATTCCTGAGGATGCCGGGGGGGACCTCCGAAACATTCACAACAAGTAATCCAGCCATCAACTTCTACTCATTCGTCAACTTCACGCCGGAGGGCAAACGCTTCACGTCACCGACGGGGGGGTCTGCTTGGTGCAGGCGCGCGGTGGTGAGGTGCAAGTGGTCCAGCATGGCGTCGTCTCGGAGCCGTCTGTGAGGCACGCGGTTCCCACGTGGCCAGGTGACTCATGAAGTGGTCCGGAGCCGCGCCGTGCCAATGCCATTCGCCGGGCGGCGTGTAGACGGTTTGGCGCTGCCCACGCTGTAGGCATCCGACGCCAGCATTTTCCGTTGGTTACCGCCGGATGCCCTCTTCTTTGCCGTCATACAGGAGGGTCATTGCAGAGGAGCTAATAATGTCAGAGCTCCATGACAGGGTTGGTTTATGGGAGCAATCGGGCAGGTCGTGGCACGGCGGGCGGGTTCACCGCGCGCCGATGCGCTGCTGCGTCAGCGGTCCCTGAGGTCCACGAGTGTCCCTGTCCGGACGGCCACATTGAGGGGTTCGACGGCGGCCGACACTTTCGCGGGTAGCCCTCGAGGCGCTGGGCTGCTTCCCGGATTGGAGTCATTGAGCGGCTTACCGGAGTTCAGCACCGGTGACGGCGTGAAATCCTTGGACGCTGCGCCTGGTTTGCCTTTAGTCTTGGCGGCCGACATCAAGCGCAGAGCAAGTCTGATCGAAGGCGGCCGGCCTTCACCCGGTGCTGTGGGCGAGCCGCTTGAGCAGGCTAGCGAAGCCTTGGGGGGTTGCTTCGTGAATCCGTAGTCGATGAGGCGCGGTTGTTTGGTTTTGTTGCGGCTGCCGATTTCGCGGGCAGGGTCGAGGAGATCTCCCGGTCGTTGGAGTACTTGCAGGTCGTCGCGGCGCAGGCGGTGGAACGGACCCGGAAAGAAGCACAGCAAGCGTCGCCGGGGGGGCGTCGGGATGGCGGACGGGCTGGACTGAACCAGAGCCAGTATCCGAAACCCCGGCAAGTTCTGTGAACGCGGCGATGTCCTCGGAAGTTTGCAGTTCCCCAGATGCGGCTACAGCGGCCGCCGTTTCAACAGTGAGCCTTTGGATGACGGGTACCGGACTGCCGCTGAGTTCCTTCGGGCCCGGTTGCGGATCAGCATCGGTGAAGCCCGGCGCAGGCTCGCCCTCGCCCCCGATGTCGTGCCTCAGGCTGGAATGGCCGGGCAGCAGATCCCGGCCCGGCGCGAAGTGCTGGCCAACGCACTGGCCTCAGCCTGGTACCGTCCCGTTCGGCGACGATCATCAGCACCGCCCTGGACACTGTCCGGCAACTCACCGATGAGGACACCATCACCCGGATGGAACACGCCCTCACCACCACCGCGATGGAATCCGACCCGGACTTCGTCGCCAAGATGACCAGACGCTGGACCGACGTCATCGACCAGGACGGTGCCGAACCATCCGAGGAAGCTCTCCGCCAACTCCAAGGCGCGTTCCTCCGCCGCCGACGCCGCCACGGACTCCACCACCTCGAAATCTTCGCCACCGCCGAACAATACGAAACCCTCACCACCGCCATGAACACCGCCACCAACCCACGACTCACCACCGGCACCAATCCCACCGACGACAAGCCCACCGGACCAGAACACAGACCAGGCAAACCAGACCTGGACCGCCGCAGCCGGGCCCAGAAACTCCTCAACGGCCTCGTCGGC
>BBFS01000029.1 GCA_001313365.1 Paenarthrobacter nitroguajacolicus JCM 14115 | reverse complement strand
GCCGGCAGAGGCGACGATGGAGCACAGCCGGCCACGAGCCCGGCGATCAGCAAACCAGCACCGATCACCGAACCCGCGGCCAGGCCCCCGCCCCCTTCAGGGAATCCATACTGTCGAGGCTACTTCGCGGCCGCAGCCAACGCATCGGCACCGGCTGTGGCGCAGGCTTCGTCGAGGGCGCCGTCGGGGGGGGCGCCGCCAACTCCGATGCCGGCCACTGAAACGCCGTTGACCTTCAGCGGAACACCGCCGGGCAGGAACAAGGTGCCGGGAAGGTCGGCGATGGACGGGCCGTTACCGTTGATGCGTTTGGCGAGTTCACTGGTGGGAGCACCGAAAGCTGCTGCCGTGTAGGCTTCTGCTTGGCGGCTTCGATGGTGTGCTCGGCGGCGTTGTCACCACGGAGGAGAGCCTGGACGGTGCCGAAGCGGTCAACCAGTGCCACGGTCACGAACGGCAGCTTGTCGGCCTGGCACTTTGCGAGGGCGGCATTGACGGCCTTGCTGGACGCCCCCCCACGGAGATGCGGTTCTGGGCTACGACGTTCTCCGGGGCAGGCAGAACGTCTGCGGCAACCTTCACCGGCGCGGCAGCAGGCGCGGCCGCGGGTGACACTGCGTTGGCAACCGCAGTGACACCGCCGGTGAGCAACAACGCTCCAGCAGCAGCGGCGGCAATCATCTTGTTGGACTTCTTCACGGGGGTCTCCTCGTTGTGAGCATCGGGTACAGCTCCATGCTTCCGCGGACGGCCCCGAGCCACATCGGCCGGGCGCCCCTCCCACCCTCAGCCTTTCCGCCACCGGTATCAGCCAAAAGGTGGAGAGACCAATGACAGCGCCGGGATCTAGCATGGAAAGAACGCCTTCCACCGAAAACCGGGAACGGGAACCACCCATGCCAACTGCACGTCCACGGCCAGAGCCGGGCAACAGGATCGATGGCCGCATTGATGTAGTTGTGCACTTGGGCTTTGCCGTCCTGATGGTGGCCTCTGCGGTCAGGTACGTCATGCGCCACTCCCCCGCGGACAACTTGTGGACCGTTGCCCTGGCCGTTTCGGTGTGTGCGCTGTACGCGGTTACCGCCGTGTTGGTCCACCGTCAGCACCCGGACCAACGCAAGCAACAGCTGTGGATTCCGTGGATGGTGGCGTTGATTGCAGCCTGGGCCGCGTTGGTGGTGATCGCCCCCGAGCTTCGCGTGGTGTTCCTTCGCCATCTTCTTCCTCACGCGAACGGCTTTCCTAGGCTGGGCCGGCTACGTGGCGGGAGGCGCGACGGCGGCCGCTACCGCAGTCGGGCTCTTCCGGATGAGCGACTGGACGGACATCGCCATGCTGCTCGGCCCGCTCGCAGCGGGCGCCATGCTCACCCTGATCTACGACAAGATCGAGCGCGACGCGGCCCTGCAACGCAGGCTTTTCGACGACGTCACCCAAGCCCAGGAGCAGCTCGCCACCAAGCAACGTGAAGCCGGAATCGCTACTGAGCGCGAGCGCGTTTCCCGCGAGATCCACGACACCGTCACCCAAGGCTTGGCCAGCAGCCTGCTCCTCCTCGAGGCCGCCCAGCGCGCGTGGCCCGCCGAAACCGCCCACCAAGACGTACGCAAGGCAACAGATTTGCTCCGGCGCAACCTCGCCGATACCCGTAGCCTGGTGCACGAACTTTCCGCCCCGGGCCTGGAAACAGGCCCGCTCCCGGAGGCCTTGGAACACGCAGCACGGCAGTACGTTGAGACCGTCAACATTCAGGTCACAGGTGCCCCCCCGGCCCCTTCCTTCCGAGGTGCGGCATGCCTTGCTCCGCGTCACCCAAAGCGCCGTTGCCAACATCAAACTCCATGCACACGCGGAGCACGCCAGTGTGACCCTGGGGGGGTACCTTCCGGATGCCGTCACCTTGGACGTGTTCGACGACGGCCGCGGCTTCGATCCCGTAGCAGTACCTCCGCCTTCTGCTAACGGAGGATACGGCCTGCGGGCCATGCGACAGCGTGTGGAACAGTTGGGCGGAGAATTGTCTGTGGAGAGCTCGCCCGGCGAAGGAACCATCATTGCGGCGCAGTTCCCGCTGACCCGGCTTGCTGATCCGGCAAATGCCTGAAGGAGGCCCTGTGAACACCATCTCCGTGCTCCTCGTGGACGACCACACCGTAGTCCGGAGCGGGCTCAAGGCGCTGTTGAGCACCCAAGGTGATATCGCCGTCGTCGGGGGGGAAGCAGCCTCTGGCGAGGAAGCACTGGAAGCTGCGCACGAACATACGCCCGCGGTAGTCCTCATGGACCTCGCGATGGGCGCCGGAATG
The DNA here is from genome assembly GCA_001313365.1 of Paenarthrobacter nitroguajacolicus JCM 14115. The sequence goes on along the minus strand of BBFS01000029.1, from coordinate 44,938 downwards.
GATGGCATCGAAGCCATCAAACTACTCCGCCAGTGGAACCCGAAGCAGGCCGTCATCGTGTTCACCACCTACGATTCCGACGCGACATCGTCCGCGCAGTTGATGCCGGAGCAATGGGCTATTTGCTCAAGGACGCCGCACCGGAGGAGATCTTCGCTGCCGTGCGAGGCGCTGTGCAGGGGAAGAGCGTGATGAGTGCACCGGTGGCCTCACGCCTGTTCCAGCAATTGCGGAATCCTGACGAGATCCTCACTCCCCCGCGAAGCCGAGTTACTCAGCCTCCTCACAGAAGGACTCAGCAACCGCGATCTGGGGAAACGCCTGTTCATTTCCGAGGCAACAGTCAAAACCCACCTCGCCCACATCTACGCCAAACTGGGTGTGGAGACGCGGGCCGCAGCAATTGCCACAGCTATCCGGCGCGAGGGGGATGCGGTGAAGGCACGCGGTTGGTTACGCTGACCGTATGTCGGACGTAGCGGATCGCAAAATGTTCAAAAACCCGGGAACTGCTTTGCTGGTCCGGGGGAGTCCTAGCCATAGTTTTTGGCCTGCTGATCCTCCTGTTACCGAGCGCTACTGCCTTGGTGGTAGTTGTCATGTTCGGCATTTTCGCAATCATTGACGGCATTACCAGCGTGGCGCATTATTTCTACGACCCCCGCAGGCCGTTCCCGCTGGACTGTAGTGGGCGGCCTTATCTCCATCGCGGCCGGCATCGTGGCAATTGCGCTGCCGGGAATAACGGCAGCAGCAATTGGCGTCCTCATCGGATTGTGGGCCCTGGTCCTGGGTCTCTCGCAAATCATCTTGGCGCTGGCTGCCAGGAGCTTCATCCGGAGCTGGGGGGGCCTCTGGTTCCTGACGGGACTCGTCACCACTGTGTTTGGGATCGTTGTCCTTTTCAACCCGGGGGGGCTGGGCTTCCTGAGCCTGGTGTGGATGCTAGCCGGGTTCGCGATCCTGACAGGGTTGCTCCTCATCGCCTCGGGCATCGGGCTCCGCAAGCTGGCCAGTTCACCGCCGCTGTTCGCGCGCTAGTTGCACGCTGGTTCTGCGCCGGTTGTGAACGGCAAAAAGGGCGGCAGGGGGGGATGCGCTCAGCGCCAAGTTCGGTAAGTTAGTGGCTGTGAAGATAGCAACCTGGAATGTGAACTCCCTCCGCGCCCGTGCCGACCGCGTAGAAGCCTGGCTTGAGCGCAGCGACTGCGATGTCCTGGCCATCCAGGAGACCAAGTGCAAGGACGAGAACTTCCCGTGGGAGCTCTTCGAGCGCATGGGTTACGAGGTTGCGCACTTTGGCGTCAACCAGTGGAACGGTGTTGCCATCGCTTCCCGGGTGGGCCTGGAGGACGTGCAGCGAACCTTCCTGGACCAGCCTGCGTTCGGCAAGGCAGGTAAGGATCCCGCGCAGGAAGCCCGCGCCATCGCAGCCACCTGCGGCGGCATCCGCATCTGGAGCCTCTACGTTCCCAATGGCCGCTCGCTGGACGACGAACACATGCCGTACAAGATCAAGTGGCTTGACGTTCTGCAGGGCCACGCGGCCGAATGGGTGAAGTCCGATCCCACCGCCCAGATCGCGCTCATGGGTGACTGGAACATCGCCCCGTTCGACGACGACGTGTGGGACATCGAGCTCTTCCGCAACAACAATTACACCCACGTCAGCGAACCCGAGCGCGCCGCCTTCCACGCTTTCGAAACCGCAGGGTTCACCGACGTCGTCCGTCCCTACACTCCGGGCCCCCCCGGTGTGTACACGTACTGGGACTACACGCAGCTTCGCTTCCCCCCCAAGAAGGAAGGCATGCGCATCGACTTCTGCCTGGCCTCCCCCCCGGCGTTGGCTTCACGCGTTACCGGAGCCTCCATCGACCGCGAAGAGCGCAAGGGCAAAGGTGCTTCGGACCACGCTCCCGTCATCGTGGAAATCGCAGACTAAGTACCTCGCAGACCAAGTACAAGGTCACTAACGAAAGGGGCGGCTGACATGACTGGAAACCTGTATCGGGGCCAGGCAGGTCTGCCGTTCTCTTCGTCGCTGCGCATTTACGAGCCCCTGGACGCGTTCCCGCCTGAACAGCAGCGCCAACTCGTTGCGGAGGGCAGCAAGAACGGATCCCGGGCCGCCGTCGAAAATGCTGAACTCCAGGCCTCGCTGGGACGCATCACGCGCTCCGGCGGCGATCCTTTCCCCCACGGGCCGCACTGACTTGGTCCGGATGACGCGCGTGCCCAGCGGGCGTCACGCCGCGGTGTCCGGGGAAAGAAGATAACGACGCCGGGCGGCTGCTTTACTGCCCCCAGCCAGCTGGTGATTCGGGCCGGCTTAGCGGCCAACGCGCTCATGGACGGCGTGCACAGTCCCTTGGCCGACCTCCTCATTCCGGTCTCGCAGCGCGACAAGCACCAGGCAAGGATCGATCGCATCAACGCCGGGGGAGGCCGCCAAACGCGTGCATACCCGTGCCTCAACATGGGGGGATCCCGTTCAGCTGGTTCTCGCTTTTCAACGAGTCCGACCGCAAGGACGTAGTGGAATCCGAGGGGGGCGCATCCTGACCGTCCGGGTATGGACGCCCCCTGACTGAGGCCCTGGACCGGGCACGGTTCGCCGTTGCCCACCTGGCGCTGGCAGCACCGGATTTGGACATGCTGGATGACCTGACACAGCTCACGGAATGGCTGGAACTTTTCCACGTCCAGTCCATGGTGGAGCTCGATTACGGTGCCGTAGCTGACAAGGTGTATCCGGACGAGTCCCCCCCATGGATGTTCGGTTGGGGGATCGAGTGCCTGGCTGAAGGCGACATGACAGGTGCGGCCGCCGCCTACCGTCGGCTCGCCTCGCGGTGGATTCCCATCCGGCAGTTGGCGCGCGCTTCCTAGCTTGGCTTCGGCGCTAGCTTGGCGGGGGGGCCGTTGTCTCGCGCACGATCAGTTTGTGGGGGGGGCCACCTCTGAATGCACTGCTCCCGGGTTGCCGTCCAGTTCATCCAGCAGCATCTTGGTGGCGAGCTCGGCCTGGTTGTCTGGACGCTGGCCCACGGTGGTGAGCCCGATGGACGACGAGAAATCGTGGTCGTCGATCCCGATGACCGAGAGGTCCTCCGGTACCCGGACACCGTGGCGGGCTGCTTCGAAAATGACACCCATCGCCATCTCGTCCGAGGAACAGAAAATGGCCGTTGGCTTGCGGCCGGGCTGGCTCCAAAGACGATTGAAAGCCTGCTGCCCGCTGGCTACCGTGAAATCCCCCCCACTGGTCCCACTCCGGGCGGACTTCCAGGCCGGCGTCGGTCATAACTTCCTGGAAGGCGCGGATACGCACGCGGGGGGGACGTCGAAGTTCAGGTCCGTTTCGTCGTCGCCATGTAGCAGTGCGATGTCTTTGTGGCCCAGGTCCAGCAGATGCCGCACGGCGGTGGACGCGGCGTCGTAATCATTGATGCCGATGTACGCGCAATCCTCCACGTGGCCACCCACCACAACCAGCGGGATATCGATCTTGTGGAGGTGTTCCAGCTCTTCCTCGGTCAAAGACATGCACAACACCAGCAGGGCGTCGATCTGCTTGTAGACCATGGTGGAACTGAAGAGCCGCTCACGGTTGCTGCCGTGGCGCCCAGGTTGAACAGTGAAAGGTTGTACTTGCGTGAATGCAGTTCCCGATCCGCGCCTTCAATGGCCTTGGAGAAGAACCAGCGGCTGACGAAAGGTGCCAGCACGCCGATGGTGCGCGTACGGCCCGTCGCCAGGCCCGACGCCGACGACGACGCCACATACCCCAAAGAACTGGCGACTTCGAGGATCTTTTCCCGGGTCGCGGGCGATACCCGGGGGGGCAGTCCCCGGACCGCCCTGGAAACTGTCGCCGTGGAAACTCCGGCAGCTGCGGCGACGTCCTCAATACTGACGCCGGTATGGCCGCCGCGTTGGGACCTACCCGTTGTTTTTGACACAGGCTCCCCCTCTCCGGCCGCCGTTGCTCCGCCTTCACCTTAAATGTGGACTTGTGCTTTGCCGCCCTCGGTTACGCAGCGATGTAATGCGCTGCGTAACCGAGGGCGCAGTTCCTAGCCCTTGAGGCCGCCGGACAGCAGGCCGCGCACGAAGTAGCGCTGCAATCCGAAGAACACCAGGAGCGGGATGATGATGGAGACGAATGCTGCTGCCGGGTTCAGGTAGTCCCTGGCACCACGGGTACCTGAGAGCTCCGCCAAACGCTGCGTAATCGGAGCCACGTCCGCCGTTCCGCCGGAGAACACCAAGGCCACCAGAAGGTCGTTCCAGACCCAGAGGAACTGGAAGATAGCCAGTGATGCCAATGCCGGGACGGAGAGCGGCAGGATAATCCGCCAGAAGATGGTGCTGTGTCCGGCACCGTCCACCCTTGCTGCTTCGATGACTTCACCGGGAATTTCCGAGATGAAGTTGTGGAGCAGGAAGATGCCCAGCGGAAGGCCGAACATGGTGTGGGCGATCCACAACTGCGCGTACGAACCCGCGGGGGGGAGCTGCAAGGTCTGCGTAAAGAACTGCAGAAGCGGAATCAGCGCCATCTGCAGGGGGGGATGATCTGCAGTGCGAAGACGAAGATGAAGAGTGCGTCGCGCCCCCTTGAACTTCCCCCCATGCGAAGACGTACGCGGCCATGGACGCCAGCACCAGCACGAAGATGGTGACCGGGATGACGATCGCTATGGAGTTGACGAAGTACTGGGAAAGGTTGGCAGATTGCGACCCCGCCGGGACCAGGACGTCCGTATAGTTCTTGAACGTGAACTGCCAGTCAGTGAACGCATTCCACCAACCGTCGGAGCGGGGGGGCCAACCTGCTTGGCGGCGGGACGGAAAGAGGTAACAAAGAGGCCGAACGTCGGCACAGACCATACGACGGCGATAATGATCGCTGCCGCTGTTGCCCACTTGGACGTGAGCTTGGTCTTCACCCGCCGCATCATCGGCTGGGCGTCCTCGGTGGGATCGGATCCAGGACGCTGCCGGGTGGCGCCCTTCGAGGCCTCTTTCGGGGGCTGGCGTGGCTGTCAATGGATCTCCCTTTGCTTACGAAGGACTCGTGCGTTGTACACAACGATGGGCAGCACCATCAGGAACAGGATCAAGGCCAAGGCCGCACCGCGTCCCGGCTCGCCGGCCCGGAAGGCCTGAGTGTACATTTCGTTGGCAACTACCGAGGTGTCGTAGTTTCCGGCGGTCATGGTTCTCACAATGTCGAAGACCTTGAGCGTGGCGATCGTAATGGTGGTCAGGACAACCACCAGAGCTCCACGGATACCCGGGATCGTGACGTTACGGAACTGCTGCCAGGCGTTGGCGCCATCCAGGCGGGCTGCCTCGGTGAGTTCCACCGGCACTCCCTTGATGGCTGCCGACAGGATCACCATTGCGAAGCCGGTCTGAATCCAGACCATCACAATGATGAGGAACATGGTGTTTCCCGGTGCGTCAAGGAGGAACTGTTTGGGTTCCATCCCCCCCAAGGCGACGAGGAAGAAGTTAATCACACCGGTTTGTTCGATGTTCGGACCGCGGTAGTCGTAGACGAGCTTCCAGATGATGCCGGCTCCCACAAAGGAGATGGCCATTGGCATAAAGACGAGCGACTTAAGAACCGCTCTCCACGGGCTTTGTCGATGAACACCGCGTAGGCAAGCCCGAAGCCCGTAGACAGCAACGGAACCAGGACGGTCCAAATTACAGTGTTCCGCAGCGTGGTCAGAGCCTCGGGCTGCGTGAACATCCATACGAAGTTGTCAAAGCCGTTGACGTTACCGCCAGCGTCGGTGAAGGCCAACATTGACGTGCGGATGGCCGGATAGACCAGGCCCACCAGCATCAGGATGGCCGCGGGGGGGCAAGGAAGCCCGCAACGGTTACTTTGTCCTTGACCGATTTGGGTGCCCTGTCCACCAGCAGCATGATGAGGCCGATGACCGCGGCGAATATCGCCAGGGCTATCACTACTTGAAGGAGTTTTTCTCCAATAAATTCCATACCCAACCTCCGGGGGGGCGTGAGTGAATCACTAAGTTCCGGGAAAAGCACTGCCTCCCCGGCTGGCAGTTCCAGTCAGGGGGAGGCAGCGCTTTGGGAGTTAGCTCTTAGGCCAGCTGGATTCGATGCTGTTGGCAACATCCTGTGAGGACGTGCCGTTGATCCACTGCACGATGCCCTTCCAGAAGGAGTTGGAACCAACTGCACTCGGCATAAGGTCCGAGCCATCGAAACGGAAGACGGTGTCAGGGTCCTGAAGGATCTGGACGGTCAGCTTGTCCAGGTTCGACTGTGCGTTGTTGGGGGTCCAGGCCCTTGTTTGCACTGACTACGCCGCCAAGCTTCACGCGGTTGTTGGCAAAGTCGGCGCTGGCCAGGTAAGCCAGGAACGACTGAACCTCAGCGGTGTCCTTGTAGGCGCCTACCATCTCGCCGCCACCGGTGACTGCCTTGCCCTTGCTTTCGTCAATCGGCGGGGGGGTGATGAATGCCCATACGTCGCCATCTTCAGCAACGTTGGTCCCTGCAGGCCAGTTGGCTGCCTGGAAGTTGGCCTGGTGGTGCATAGCGCAAGTGCCATCCAGGACCGGCTGGCCAGCCTGTGCGAAACCGGTGCTCAGGATAGTGCGAACGTCACCGAAGCCACCGTTCACCATGTCCGGGTTGAGCAGGATGTCGCCGGCCTTGTTGAAGGAGTCAACGATCTTGGGGGTCGTTGAACGGGATCTGGTGAGCCACCCACTGGTCGTAAACCTCGGGGGGGCCATGGGCGCGCAGGACCACGTCTTCGATCCAGTCAGTGCCGGGCCAGCCAGTTGCCTCACCGGATTCGAAACCGGCGCACCAGGGCTTCATGTTCGGGTCATCAGCGGCGATCTTCTTGGACAGTTCGATCATTTCGTCCCACGTCTTGGGAACTTCCCAGCCCTTGTCCTTGAAGGTCTTGGGCGCGTACCAAACAAAGCCCTTGACGTTCGCAAGCATCGGAGCGGCGTAGTACGTACCGTCCACGGTGCCGTACTTCTTCCAGTCCGGGGGGGACCAGTTCTTATCTACAAGATCAGAGACGGTCTTCGGAGCGGGCTTCAAGTAGCCTGCCCGTGCCTGGGTGGCAAGAAGGCCGGGCTGCGGGAAGATCGCCACATCGGGGGCGGTGCCGGACTGGGCACGCACGCCAATCTGAGTTTCGAATTCCTTGCTGCCCTCGTACTTGATGGTGATACCTGTGCAGTCTTCGAACTGCTTCCAGGATTCTTCGAGGTTGGTGGCTTCGATATCGACGATCGTCGAGTAGACGGAGACGGTCTTGCCGTCATGCTTGCCATAGCTTTCGTAGGCGGAGCAATCATCCGATCCGGCGGTGGATCCCCCCACCGCCACCATCTCCGCTACAGGCGGAAAGGGTAAGTGCCAGAACACCGGCGGCTGCGACCGGTAGCAGGTACTTGGTTTTCTTCATGCTAAAGACTCCTCGCTGAGTACAAAGATTCGGCGGCGCAATTGATGTGGTGACGCTCACACTAGCCATGATCCGCGACGCAATGCAAGCGCTTACACATAAAGTAACCGCATTGATACCAAGTAGCCTTCGCTTATGTGCGTAGAGGCGCACCTCGTGCTCGAACAGGCAGTGGCGGAAGGGCTCCCTGCCCCCACCATTCCGCACCCTGATTTGATTGCCTACTATTGCCTATGGAAAACTGGGAATCGTGGATGAACTTGAAGCACTGCAGACTATCGGCCGCCTGATCAAAGAGGAACGACTGGCCCAAGGCCTGAGCCAGGTTCAGTTGGCCAAGCAGGCTGGTACTGCCATCAAGACAGTCCGAACACTGGAATCCGGGACCCGCCGGACGCAGGAGATCAACCAACGCAAGCTTGAGCACGCCTTGGGCTGGAGGGCAGGATCCGTATCGGAGGTCCTGAAAGGTAAGTCGAACTTCGCACCGGACATGATCACCCCTGATGACATGCGCTCAGGTGAGGAATCACGCCCCCCCGGACCTCCCCGCGTTTCCGTTCCGAGCGCTCCCGTTGCCCGGGCCTCGCACCTATCCGACGAAGAGCTCCTTGCCGAGCTCACCTACCGGATGATGCACCGGAACAGGGGCTAAGCCTCGCGGATGGTCAGCCTTTGCGCCGCACCATCTCATTGATCCAGGCCGGCGCGAACGGCGAGGTGCAGTTAGGCGGCGTGGGATAGTCCTTGAGCACTTCCAAGCGCTCACCAATGTCCAAGGCCCTGGCCCTGTGCTCCGGGAACTCAATCCCGATCTGGGCCAGACAGTGGTTCATGGCCCATTGGAGCGGTCGGGAGCGCCCTTCATCTCGGCCTCGATAACATCGAGCAGTTGCACGAGGTTCAGGCCTTCGGGCCTCTTAACAACTCGTTCGGAGGTCAGCGCCCAGCCGGCACTTGCCACCACGGGATCGGGGGGGTCGGGGGGGAACCATGCCACACGCAAATCTTCAGAGTGCGGGCTTTTCTTGACGACGTAGTTCACCAGCCAGTCCTGCACTTTGGGAGTCCGAGCTTCGCGCAGCATGCTGTCCAATTCGGCCCGCTCAAAAGCCTTAGGTCGGCAGATCAGGAGTGCCAGCAACCTGGCGGCGGTGTCACCCGTGTCCCAGAGCTCCCGCGAGAGATCCTGCTGGGTCTTCAGCCGCTTCGCGACGGCGCGCAGTTTGCTGAGGTTTACCCCCATGGTCATCACCATGCTTCTCATTCACTTCGCGGGCGCGGGGGGGTTCTTCCAGTGCCGCCAGTTCCGCCATAAGCCCGGCCACGGTGGTCTCGAGCAGAGATTTGTCAGGCGCAGATGTTGAAGCCACTGTTGTTCCAGCCACTGGGGCCTCCTGTCCTTCGGTATGGGATTCAGGCTACCCGCAACTGAGAGCGCCAGGGCAGCCCACGCCATTGCGATTCACACCAGTGAAGGGCCCTCAGGAAGTGAGCGAGCCCCCTGACGATGCTGACGCTGGAGTGACCGGGATTTCCGTCCAGTGGTTCATCCGAAACGTCGACGATGGGGGGGAAATCGGCCAGGTTCAGGTCCGCCGGAAGCGGGAAGGTACCTGAGTCCGACTTCATGATTCCCAGACTGATCAGCCGTGTGAGGTCCGTGCCAATAAGCCAGACCTCCTGGTAGCCCTGCGCTTCTTCTTTGCTCAGTTTCACTTCCAGGGTTCGCGTTCCATCAGGGGACTCGAGACTGTCGCCGATCCTGTGGCAGTGTGCTGGGCAAGTGGCGACAACTCTGCTCGTGCCAACGGCGTTGCCGCCTGGTTGATGTTCCATAGGGTTGCACCGGCGATGACCAAGCACCTGCTGCGGCGACCGCCAGCCAGGTCCCGCGGCGTTGCCACCCTTGGGGGACGTTTCTTGACGGAACGTATGTCCGCGGGTGGTGCTGCTGGTTGCTCTGGTTCGGTTGGACCGTTAATGCCGGGTTTGCTGGTTTCAGTTCCTGTTGCAGAGCCCGCTGCGGAGCCCAAGGGGGGGTCTTCCCGGATTGCGTCCGACAAACCCAGTTCCCGGTGAATACCACTCCACACGCTGGGCCCAGGCACCTCAAGGGTGCTGCTGTCCGGCGTGGTTTTCATGGCGTCAACGGCGCGGCGCAATGCGGCGTACTCCGCCGAGCAGGCATCGCAGCCGCTAAGGTGCTGCCGGCCTTCCTCATCGAGCCAGTCACCGTATAGCGCCAGGAGGCTCAACTCTTCCGGATCAATGTGCGGCATGGTCAACCTCCAGTCTGCTTCTTAGGTGGATCAAGCTGCGCCGAATGTGGCTCTTGACGGTACCAAGCGGTAGTTCAAGCCTGCGGGAAATCTGCTCGTGCGTCAGGTCTTCGTAGAATGCCAATTTCATGATGGCGCCCTGCGGTTCACCAAGCCGGTCGAGCTCGCCGTCCAGGAGCAGCCTGTCGGCCAGCACTTCGACAGTTCCCTCCGTAGGACCTCCGCCGCCGGTGTCTTGGATCTGGGCGACGGCAAGGACTCTACGAACTTCCCGGTTCGACGCTGAGTGGGCGTCCGCAATGACGTGGCGTGCAATGCCACTATCCATGCCGGCAGCGCGCGACCTCGGGGGTTGAAGGTGTCCCGTGAACGCCACACCCGGATAAACACCTCTTGGGTGACGTCATCGGCCGCGGCTCGGTCCCTCAAGGACCTCAAAGCGAGCGTGTGAACCAGCGGGGCGAACTTCCTGTAAGCAGCCACAAGTGCAGACTCATCCCCCCCGCCATGAATGAGGCGGTCAACGTATCGTCACTCGGAAGAAACCTCGTTTGGGGGATACCAAAGGAGACTCCTTCCCGGCGTCAGCGACGAGGACCACGGCCGGGTTGGGGGGGTGCTTATTCAAGGACCGCGGTGACAATCACATTGTCGCTGTAGTCCATTCGTTCGTCCAGCCATCTGCCGCCGCAGGTGACCACCTTAAGTTCGTGCGGTCCGGTCCGGCGGAACAGCGAGTCGCCGTCAAAGGCGTCCTTGGCCATCAGCGTGACGGAGACAACCCGATAGTTGAGTGCGGGAGCACCCTCCCGCCCTACGGTTATCAAGGTTCCGGCCGGCAAGGATTTCAGCTGGGAAAACGGCGCTTGGTCAGAGGTGGTGTCGATGTGTCCGGCCAGGACAGCTGTGCCTTCCGCGGCTCCAGGGGGCGGATCCGAATCGGTACCATCCGGCCTGGTAGAAGGTCTCCGGTATCTCCATAGCCCCCCCACCGGGCGCGACCCCCCCACGGGGGATAACGGCCATGTCAATTGACGTTCCGGCCACCTTGAGCGACACAGGAGGGGGGGAGCCGCCGCGGGCTGCGTGGGAGTTGTGCCTTCAGCGAGACTTCGGCAGGTGGTCGGGAAGGCTCGGCAGGGGGGGCAGCGACGGTTGAGTCTGCTGCTCACTGGGTTTCGGGCCGCTTGCCTCACTGGAAGAACTACCGGCCGTCGACGGTGTCGCGGTTCCGCATGCCGTCAGAACGAGCACTGCCATCCCGGCGAGCGCCGCCATCCGGAGGCTTCGGCTTGGCTTACTTGGTGTCATAACGGTTGTTTCCTGGCGGTCTACGGCAGGATGCTCCGGCTGCCGTGATTGATGCGGGGGTCCTGGCCGTCGTTTTCGGACGACCAGGACCTGTTCCGCTCTTATGTCATGCTGTTGACTTGGCCTTAAGACTTCCTTGCGGCGAAAGTGCGAACCTTTCCAAGCCCCCCCACGACGATCAGCAGCAACGTTGCCGCCGCGAGTCCGCCGCCCAGAACCATCTGTTCTGTCGGGACACTGCCCGATGAGCCGTCCAGGGCGCCTGGTACCGATCCGGGAGCCGAATGCAGCCCGTCAATGGTCTGCACCGCTAGTTGAAGGTTCTTGTCAGTCAGGCTTCCCCCACGCATAGACGATGGTGTGCGTGCCTTCGGCCACCGTCACATCGGCCGGGCCAATGACAGGTGCTGTCGTACCCGCTGCGGCCACTGCGGCCGAAATCGTACCCGGGTCAAGGGTGAGCGTTTGCTCATTGGGGGGGTTGGCCAGGTTGGTCACCACGGCTGTGCCGCCTGCAAGCACATCCACAGCCGGCGCCGCGGCCGTGTGCCGGACCGTCAGCTTGCCCTTGCCGGCATCGATGCGCGAGACGTCGTTCGTGAAGAAGTTCGCGGTTGGCTTCCCGGCCGCATCGAGGTTGGCGACGGCGGTGTAGTTGCCGTTCGCCGCCAAGGTCACCGTCACCGGCCCGATAACGGGGGCAGAGGCATCGGCAGCGTCCGAGGCGGTAATGGCCAGATCGTAGGCACCGGGCGGAAGTGCCAACGGCCCGGCCAGAGTGCCGGGAGCGAAGTCGTCCAGGGTTCGTGCTCCGTTGACCCAGACGTCAACGGTAAGCCCAGGCACTCCGTGAAGTACGGACAGGTGGGCGTCACCCTCCGCCGCCTGCGCGGGGACAGCCAGGACGATTGCTGCTGCCAGTGCTGCGGCGCTGGCTCCTGCTCCTGCCGTAAGTATTCTGCTGCGCATATCCTTCTCCTCAATCGGCCCGACGTGCGGGGGGGATTTTGCTGATACCCCCTACTACCGAAACAAGGCAGGCCATGGATGCGGATGCGCTGTATTTTTTTGTATGTTTCTCTGTGTGCGCCTTGTCAGCGGACCCTTTCGGCTTTGGTAAACCTGGATCGGGCACCGGAAACCATGTGGACAAGCACCGGGGGGGTCTTTTGTCCGATCACGAGGTCCAGCGCTTCAACGAGCTGAGACACTTCAGCCGCGAGGATATGAGGCGCCACTCCTTGCCTCGGTTGGATGCGAATGCGCAGGCCCGGTTTGCCCTTTACCTCCAGGGTCGCAACCGATGCACCAGCGAGGTCCGTCCGTTCAGATAAGGCGGCTCGTAGCACCTGTTCGGCGACGCCCCCCGCCGATCCGGACTTCACCGTCCACGTCGCTGTCGTCGTCGCTGGCCACCAGAAGGTTGGCCCTGCCTTTGCCTTGCTGCGACAACCAAGCGATCATCGCGATGATGATGGCCACCAGGATGAGGCCTGCCACGATCCACAGCCAGCTCTCTTCACGTCCTGGGAGGTGCGTTTGCCTGAAGGCATTTTCGGCGCCCGCCCAAACAAAAGCCGACCAACCATGCCACCACGTGGCCACTGCCGGGACGGTGGCCAACAGCAGGAGAAGCAGCCCGACGGCCAGCAGTTTCGCACCGATGATGAAGAGCAGTACACGGTTGAGCGCCCGCGGTGTTCCGTTCACGCCCCGATCACCCCCCCGACGAAGCCAGGTTCACCTTGACAACAGGCATGGGCACCGGCGACATTTCTTCAAGTTCAGCCTGCACAGCAGTAAGCACTGCTTCTTCGCTGACCCGGCTGCCCGAGGTTGGCCGCACGTTCACCACAACCATCTGTCGCGAGACAACCACCATGACTTGTTCCTGGGTGACGTTCGCGGCCGTTCGTGCACGACGCGCCAACGCAGAGGCCAGGACTTCGTCATCAACCACGACGGCGGTCCGCGTGTCCCGGAGCAAGTGGCGGGCGCGCCGGCCCGGCAGAACAGCATGGAGGAGGAAGAAGAGCCCAACCATGGCGATGACGGCACCACTCGCACCGAGCAGCAGGGGGTGAGATGCCTTCCGGGAGTGCGATGATGCGCTCCGCGGCAGTGGTGGGATCGATCAGCCAAGGTGGCTGCCCGATGGCGCGGACACCTGCTTCGAGCAGTGCGTAGACACACAGAACGATGACCAGGACGGCTGCGATAACAGACGCTCCAGCGCGGGACGAATGCGTCTCACGGCGCAGGATACGGCTCATCCCGGGGGGGTCTTCGCCGGCAACCGGGCTGGCTCCCGCGTTCGGTCCATTGACTTCAATTGTTGTGTTTCCTGATCCTGGGTCACTGGACGCGGCCTCCCTCAGTGACGTGCGCTCCACTGATCCTGATATCCACCCTGCTGAGTTGGGAGCCGCTAAGCCGCGTCACCGTTTCAAGAACAAAAGCCTTGGCCGCCACGGCACGATCCCAGATGGACCCTCCAAATCCTTGGACACGCTGCGGATCACGCAACACCTCGGTCAAAGCCGGGACGCTGATAGGTGCCACGATGGACAAAGCCAACAGTCCGTCGTCGTCCGCCCAATCAGCTCGGATGTCGTGGGCCTCAACGCCGAGCGCCTCCGCTGCAGCGGCCCGAGCCAACGATGTCAATGCCTGGGTACTGATCCGGTTATGGCCGGCCAGGCTGGTGGTGTAGTCCACAGCCTCAGCCACGCTCATGACGAAGAGCGCCGGCCCGTAATGGCGTCCAGCACACTGCGGAGATCCAGCTTGCCGTCAGCCGCGCGGCCAAGCAGCGCGCCGATGCCCATGAACAGCAGGGAGATCAGGAAGCCCCATAGTCCGAACGAGAAGGACATGAAAGCCACGAAAGCGCCGATAGCGATTCCCACCACGGTCATGCTCATTGGAGAACCTCCCTTTCCACTACCACTGTCTTGCTACCCGCGGGTTTGGCCGGCGGCGCAATGAAGACATCAGTGATCTCGATGTTGACCTCAATCACCTGAAGGCCAACCAGTTCCTCCACAGCCCGGTAGACCGCGGCCCGGACCTGGTTGGCGATGCCGTGCAAAGGGTGACCGTAGAGTGCAACCAACGTGATGTCCACGGCCACTTGGGTCTCCCCCCCCACCTCGGCGCGGACGCTGCTGCGTGGTCCGAGCTGCCGACGGCGTCGCGAATGGCACCCAGCGCGCGGGACGGAGCCGAGCCCAAGGAGTAGACGCCGGGCACTGTGCGGGCAGCGATACCCGCTACTTTGGCGACGGCCGCCTCGGAAATGATGGTGCGTCCGGTACCAAGGATTTCGCCCCCCCCAGGCACGGGATCAAGCTGCACGTTCTGGTCTTCCACGGAGCACTCCCCCCCTTCTCTTGAGTACCACCCTAGCGTCTAGCTCCGACGCTTTGGGAGAAGCGTCGGAGAGAAGGGAGCGTGCCCGGTGGCGGCTACTTACAGTTCTTCTCGGTCCAGTCCTGGATGGCTTCATCAGTTCTTCAAACTGCCCGTCGCCGTATTTGCTGAAGTCCGAGCCCGCAGCCTCCGTGAAGGCCCGAAGTTTCTCGAAGGCCGGCTTCAGTTCTTCCGGCACTTTGCCCTCCATTTGGGACAACTCCTGTTTAGCCTTCTCGATGTCCTCGGGCGTGCCTCCAGCCATTGCCGCAAGCGGAAGGATGGTGACGCTCAGCATGGTGGCGCTTACCGAAAGACAGGCCTCAGACATAGATCCGAACTCGCCGTAGACACCACTGGTTCCCGTGGGCGCATCGGGGCTCGTGCTTGCATTGGGGCTCGCGGTTGCGTCAGGATTCGCGCTTGCGTCAGGATTCGCTCTTGCGCCCACATCCGCGGCAGGCGCCTCCGACGACGCCGCACTGGGCGTGGACTGAGCAACAGGGGTCGGGAAAGAGCAGGCGCTGAGCGTCAGCATGACGATCAACAGGGCAGCCGATAGCAGGCGCCCGGACGTGGACAGGTGTGGGCGTTCGATCGTGACCATGGTTCCCCCCCCAAAAAGATGCATGCGATGACAAGCCGGCGAGGCAAGAATACGCCCGGGAACATTCGGAGACCATAGGCGGGTTATCCACAACCCCGAATTCCTGACTGGGATGCGGTTGTTCGACCCACCTAGACTGGCCGACACACCACCAAAACAGCTGCTGGGGGGGAGCCTGTCATGCCACGCCACTCGTTCATGTCTTCGTCTTTTGTTCGCGCCCGTCCAGCGGTTTTGGCTCTCGCTCTTGCCATGCTCTTGAGCGGCTGCCAGGCGGCGCCACACCCAGCAGCTCACCGACGGAAACAAGCACGACGACGGCGCCGCCCGCCTCGAGCGCTCCAGTTCCCGAGCTTCGGCTACTCCGTCAGCGCCTGCCGTTTACAGGCCAGCTGATGCACAAGGGAAGGCACAGAATGTCCCCCCCGTGCCTGTTATGCCCGAGCTGGCGAAGGAGAATTCAAAGGCGGGGGCTGGAGGCGTTTATCGGGTACTGGTTCCAACTGCTGAGCTACGCATACGAAACAGGCGACACAGCGAGGGCCAAGGACCTATCCAGTGAGAGCTGTTTACTCTGCGCGGACCTACTATCAGGGGTCGCGACGAACTACACAGAGGGCCGATGGCTGGTCGGCGGAAAATATCAGACGCCTGTAATCGACGTTATTTGGGAGCCCTCGGCAGCGTCGCAACCAGCAAAAGTTCAAGTGTTGCAGCAGCAAATCCTGTACTTGAACGCGGATGGTTCGTACGGTCGAGAGCCGACGGCTGCAATAAATGACGCGGCCGCCTTCTTCGGTGAGTTTGCTGATGGATCTTGGTCTGCAACGGACCTCGGCGTAATTAGATGAGATCCCTCTCCGCCCGATTCGTAGCCGTCGGTGTTTTGCTAGCTTCGACGACCCTCTTTCCAACGCCTTCCTGGGCGGCCATTGCGCCAAGCCCAGGAACCGGCTTCAGTGATCGCTCGATTTCGGTAGGCGCCGAGTTTACGATCGATCCAGTCACCGGGGGTTCCCTCCACGAATTTGGGACGGGACGTCACCGCAGAAGACCCTTATCAGTACATGGCTGACGTGCACTGCCGATCAGGTGGAACGGACACTCCCGATAGGGGGGGTTGCCTCACGATGGAATGCCCTGCCAAGACACCTGGAGGCGAAGAAGGCACCCCCTGTGATCTGGCGACAGGCACCAAAGTCCATCACCAATCCCACATGGACCGACTACCCAGCCGTCAGCGGACCCACGTGCCTCTACGACCCCCGAGCCCGAAAACGTCCTGGCCAACATCGCCGCCAGGATCCTCACCGACTTCCGACAACTCCCAGTCAACCCTGGAAACCTCGAAGCACAGCCCTTCCCCCACACCCTCAAAGGCGGACCCACCAACTTCTACGCCACCACCGGAGAACAAGGCTTCGACGTCACCATCCTCGGCCAAACAGTCCACCTAACCGCAACGCCAGCCAACTACACCTACGCTTTCGGCGACGGCACCGCCCTCGGACCAACACCCGCCGCCGGCTACTCCATCCCCGAAGCCGAATGGCTCAACAACGAGACACGCACCAGCCACACCTACACAGACACCGGCAACTACCAAGCCACCCTCACCACCAGCTTCACCGGCACCTACTCCGTCAACAACGGACCACCACTACCCATCAACGGAACCCTGGACATCACCACACCCGCAAAAACCATCCAAGTCTGGAAAACAGAAAAAGCACTAGTCGCCGACACCTGCCAGGAAAACCCCAACTCCTGGGGGGCTGCCCCGGCACAGGAATACAGTGACATTGCGCCCAGCGGCTCCTGCCCGATCAGGCGGAGGTAGCGGGGGGGTGCAGAAGAGGCAGCGATATCGGGCGGCTGGTGGAACCGGTTTGCCCAGCTCAGTCAAAGCTCGCCGGGCCATGGCGACGTCGTTCACGCATATACCGTCCACGCCAAGACCGGCTGCTGCGCTGATCTCTTCGCCTGTCTCCAATGTCCACGGAAACACCTTCAGTCCAGCGGCATGGGCTATGGCGACCAAATCGGCGTCGAGCATTCCAACGGCCGGCGCGACGGCGGACGCTCCGGTGGCCAAGGCCGCGTCCACCAGGTCTTGAGCAGTCGACGGGTAGAGTCCGGGAGACCGGGACGGGGTTGCCCTGCTGAGCGCGACCAAAGGGACTCCCGGCAAGACGCCGGACATTGCCTTGATGATTTGGGGGGATCAAAGCTCCTGACCCGCAAAGCTTGTTCATCTTGATGGGCCGCCAAGACCTTGGACAGCGCCGTCACAATCCCAAGACCGTACTCGTCCCAAGCTGCCCCCCCTCAGTTTTGACCTCAATATCCAAAATGACGCCACTGGCATTGGCAAAACGCAGAAGAGCCAAGGTTTCAGAAAGTGATGGCACACGGGTTTCGATATCGACGTCGGTTGTCGTCGCGAG
Source organism: Paenarthrobacter nitroguajacolicus JCM 14115 (assembly GCA_001313365.1). The sequence continues at coordinate 27,400 of BBFS01000029.1, read as the reverse complement.
GTGCTTCTCTACTTTGGCTTCACGAAGCTTCTCAAGCCTGATGTCCCTATCATCGATAACCGCATCGTGGCGCAGCGCAAGCTGGCCATCAGAAGTGAGCCAGACGTCCACTTCAATGGCGTCGACGCCAAGACGGAGCGCCTCGACGAAGCTCGCCAGGGTGTTGCCATGACGATCGGCCAATACGCCCCCCCGATGTCCTTGAATCTCAATCACTTGTGCTCCCTATTCGGCTTCGTCAACGACGGAAACTTCAGTAACAGTGGAGAGCTGGGAGAGCTTGGCCACGATGTCCGATGCAGCCATGGTTCCTTCAATTTCCAGCTCAATTTCAACGAGGTCAGCCACAGCGGTTTCCGAGCCTTGCATCAATCGGTCCATCACGCCCTTGGATTCTCCCGAACCCCCCCGCATGGTGGCAAAGCCCTGAACGCGAAATCCTTGCTCGGTACATGTATGGAGAACATCCCTCAGGCGCCGACCCCCCCATCCACGTAGCTAACTCTGAGCAGCCACTGGCTCGGAAAGCCGAAGCGAAGTTTCCCGGTCACCACAGGGTAGACGTAGACGATGACAAAATGGGCTGCAGTAACGAACACTGCGGGCAACACCAAGCCAGCTCCCGCGGCAGTTCCGACAGCTGCAGTCACCCAAACGGAGGCGGCCGTGGTGAGGCCCCGCACCTGATTTCGCCTCACGAATACAAGCCCAGCGCCGATGAAGCCAATGCCGGACACTACCTGTGCCGCCAGGCGGGAGGGATCCAACCTCACCAAATCCACCGTCAGCACGTCGCTGAACCCATATTTGCTGACCACCATGAACAGCGCAGCACCCAAACCCACCATGCGTGTGTTCGCATACCCGCCGACTTGTTTTTGCTTTGACGTTCAAATCCAATGGCGGTGGACAATACAAGCGCCACGGCCAAGGCCAAGCACATATGCCACCACTGCGTATCAGCGCTGAAGATCACTTCATGCTCCTGTTCCTGTTACTCGGTAAGACCCCCCCCTTCTTCTGTAGTCCAAGTGGAAGACCCAGTCCGATAGCGGATGTTCCAGCAGAAGCCGTTCGAAAATCAAACGCGGCGTGAGCCGGTCTGGCTGCAATGCTTCCAACGTGTGGACGTTCCAGTCAATGGATCTGCACGTTTGTGCAGATCTTCACCCAAAGCTTTGTCAGAATGTAACTACATGCTATTTTCAGCGCTCGTATGAGGTCAGAAACCCCCCCGCGCTGGCAGCGGAATCGGCGATATCCACAATTCCGAAAATGAGTCTTGTGATACCTCTCGTAAGTGTGTAGGTTGAGCAATGACCTGAGGTTAAGTTGTCAGGTCAAATATGAAACAAACGCTTTTCAGCAAGTGCTAAATCGCCCGGACAGCGATGACGAGGGGGTCAACGTGAGGGTTCTCTATGGGCAGATCAAACACAAATGGCGCACCGGTCGCCGCCTCTACGGCGCGGGTGGAATGCATGAACGGGTTCACCCGGAAAGCCACGGTGCTGAATCAAGCCGGGGGTCGGTCAACAGACCGCCAATAGCCGGCATCAAGAAGCGACGCTGGAATCGAAGAACGCAAAGGGACGCCTGGGTATTTGCTGCATTTGCGGCACCCAATGTCCTGCTCATCCTTCTATTCACTTACCGTCCGCTCCTCACGAACATCTACTACTCCACTCTGGACTGGACTCTAGGGTCCGCCAGTGCCACTGCCGTGGGTGTAGGCAACTATGTGGAGTTCTTCACGTCTCCGGATGCTTCAAGCGTCTTGGGCATCACCGCCGTATTTACCGTCACGACTGTTGGTGGCGCCATGATTCTGGGTCTTCTGGTGGCGCTTGCGCTGAATCAGAGACTCAAAGGCAGGACCTTTGCAAGGGCTGTGGTCTTCGCCCCCCCTACGTCCTTTCAGGCGTGGGCGTCGGCTTGGTATGGCTGTTCATCTTCGATCCGACGTACGGCGTCCTTTCCTGGATCCTTCGCGGTGTGGGGGCAGGCAAGTCCGCAATGGGTAAATGATCCGAAGCTTGCTCTTGTCATGGTCACCATCGTTTATGTCTGGAAAAATCTCGGCTACTGCGCTGTCGTGTATCTGGCCGGCCTGCAGTCCATTCCCACGCAGCTCATGGAAGCAGCGGCCTTGGACGGTGCCAGCAATGTCCGGCGCTTCGTGTCGATTGTGGTTCCCCTGCTGTCCCCCCACCACGTTCTTCCTCCTGATCACCTCATTACTAAGCTCCCTGCAGCGTTCGACATCATTCGGATCATGACTCCGTCAGGCAACGGAACCAGCACTTTGATCTTCGATTCCTACCTTCAAGCGTTCGGTTCCTACAACCGGGCGGGATACTCGGCGGCTATCTCCGTTGTTTTGTTCGTGGGCCTGCTCATCATGACAGCCGTGCAGTTGCGGTTTGTGGAGCGAAAGGTTCACTACTCATGAGCACCGATACCACTGAAGCTCCTCCCACCCGCGACCGTCCGCTCTCCTGGCAAAACCTGGGCAGGACCATCGCGGGAGGTTACGTTCCACTCATTCTGGCAACGCTCGTTGTTTTCGTTCCTCTCCTGTGGATGATGCTGTCGTCATTGAAGGCACCAGGGGGGGAAATAGTCACAACAAACCTGACCCTGCTCCCAAAAGACCCGAACCTTCAGAACTATGCGGACGCAGCGTCCACCGTGCCGTTCGCCCGGTTCTTCCTCAACAGCGTCATCGTTACCGTTGTTGGGTCCACGATCAAATGCATCCTGGCCGTATTTACGGCCTATGCCCTGGTCTTTGTCCGATTCCCGTTCAAGAGGGTCATCTTCCTGCTGATCCTGGTGGCGCTGATGGTCCCACCGCAGGTTTCGGTTCTTCCCAACTATGTGCTGATAGCTGGAATGGGAGGCCTGAATACCTATTGGGGGATCATCCTTCCCGGCCTCGGAACCGCCTTCGGCACCTTCCTCCTGCGGCAGCACTTCCTTACCCTGCCTCAGGCAATCATGGAGTCAGCGGAAATCGACGGCGCGGGACACTGGCGAAAGCTCTGGAAGATTGTTGTGCCCGTGTCGGTGCCAAGCATCGCGACCGTTGCTTTGGTAACAATCGTTTCCGAGTGGAACGAGTACATCTGGCCGCTCATCGTCACGGACCATCCGGACATGATGACCCTTCCCGTCGGGCTGACGCAGCTCGTCAATAGTGATGGCAGCACGCAGAACTGGGGGGGCATGCTCATGGCCGGCGCCGTGATCGTCCTCCTGCCGATTCTGGTCATCTTTGCTGCATTGCAGCGTTACATCGTCTCCGGCCTCACTCAAGGCTCAGTCACAGGCTGAAGCCCACCACATCGAAGTTCTGCTCAATGCACTTCGACCACTAGAAAGGCAGCTTTTCCATGTCGATATCACTTACCCGAAAGCACTTCCTCGGTTTGGCCGGAGCCACTATCGGCGCCGCCGCTATGGCAGCGTGCGCAGGCCCCTCCACCGACGGTGCCGGCACGGCGCTCAAGACTCTTTCCCCGGACGAATGGTCCAAGATCAAGCCGGCCTCAAGTATCAGCTTTATGTCCAGCCACCCAGGGAAATCCCGGGACACGGAAATGAAGCTGATTGAAGCCTTCCAGTCAGCAAACCCGGGCATCACCGTCAACCTCATCACGGGCGGCTCAAACTACGAGGAAGTGGCACAAAAGTTCCAAACCGCCCAGGCAGGCAGTGAAGTACCGGACGTCGTTGTCGCTTCTGACGTGTGGTGGTTCCGGTACGCCGTTTCGGGGGGGGCCATCCTGCCAATTGACGATCTCCTGAAAGCCGTCGGCGTGAGCACTTCCGACTACAACCCAGCCTGATCGGCGATTACAAACACGCTAACCAGCAATGGGCCGTCCCGTATGCCCGCTCCACGCCGTTGTTCTACTTCAACAAGGACCATTTCAAGGCTGCGGGCGTGCCTGAACGCGCACCCGCAACCTGGGAGGAATTCGCCGAGTGGGCGCCCGGAATCAAGTCGGCAAATTCGGCGGGCTCCGGCTACCAGAACGCCTATCAATACCCGGCGATCGCGGGTTATGCCGGGTGGACGTTGCAGAACGTTCTCTGGGGACAAGGCGGCAGCTGGTCAAAGGAATGGGACATTACGGCTGATTCCGAGGCGTCAGTCGCTGCAATGCAGTGGGTGCAGGATTCCATTGTGAAACAGGGCTGGGCGGGAGTCTCGTCCAAGAACGCCATCACGGATCTGCAGGCAGGGGGGGCGGTAAGTGCCACCATCAGCTCGTCCGCAGACCTGGCTGCCACCTTAAAGGCGGCGAAGGAAGCAAACATGAGGATCGGCGTCGGATTCTTGCCGGGAGGCTCCGCCGCGAGTACGCAAGTTTGCCCAACCGGCGGCTCAGGCTTGGTGGTGGCCAGCAAGACTTCTCCGGAACGTCAGCTGGCAGCCGCCAAATTTGTGACCTTTGTGACCAATGCGCAGAGCACAACGGCTTTGTCTGCAGCTACCGGGTACCTTCCGGTGGCTGCAGCAGCAGATATTTCGTCGATTGTTGCTCAGACACCGGAGTTTCAAACCGTGGTGGACCAGCTCAAGGTAACCAGGACCCAGGACTTCGCGCGAACGTTCCTCCCCCCCGGCGGAGACCAGGAGTTGGCCAAGGCTGCTACCAAAATCATGAACGAAAAAGCCGATGTGAAGTCGACGCTGACCGAGCTCAGAGGAACCCTGGAAGGTATCTACAACAAGGATGTGGAGCCCAAACTAAAGGCCTAGCATCGCGTGACGTACCGCGCGAGCGTCGCCGCCATCAGGGTGCGCGACGCTCGCGTAGCGGTAGGACAACCCCCAGCTACTTACCAACTCCATCGGCAAGTCCACGGATAAAGTACCGCTGCCCGGCGAAGAAGAGCACAATCACTGGAATTGCGGCGATGGCCATGCCCGCGAACACCACGGGGGGGTAGTCCGTGCCGTGCTTGGACATAAGATTCGTCAGCCCAACCGGCAGGGTTTGCAACGCTCCCCCGCTGGTGAAGACCATGGCAAACAGGTACTCGTTCCACGTAAACAGGATGTTGAGGAGGACAGTCGAAACCAGGATCGGCTTGCACATGGGCAAGATGACCTGCCAGAACGCCCGGCTTTGGAAGCGCCGTCCACTGATGCTGCCTCATCCACCTCAGCGGGCAGGTCCATCATGTAAGCCCGGATAAGGAACGTTGTGAACGGAACACGGAACGCCGTGTACAGAATCAGCAATGCCCAGAGATTGTTGTAAAGACCCAAGCTTTGGAACATCTTGACCAGCGGGATCAGGGCAACCGTGGGAGCAAGCATGAGGCCGCCAAGGATGAGGACGAGCACCACCCTGTTGAAGGGGATGTTCACCCTGGTCAGTCCATAGGCTGCCCAAGCACTGATGAATACAGTCGCAACGGTGGAAGCAACCGTGACCAAAACGCTGGTAGTCAGGTAGTCACCCACTCCCCCCCGATTCCATGCAGTGACGTAGTTATCCCATTTCCACGCAACGGGCAGGGCGAAGGGATTGGAGAACAGCTCGGAGTTGGACTTCACGCCGTTCAGCATCATCCAGACCAACGGATAAATAACGACGACGGCGAGGGCAACCAGGAACGCTTTGATCAGGACCCGGCCGAGTACCAGCAGTACAGCTGAGCGCGTCACCATTGGACCCTCCTTTTCTTGGAGATACGAAGCTGAATGACGGCCAGGACCAGCGTGATGATGAAGACAGCAGTGGCGACGGCGGCCGCGTAGCCAAAGTCGTTGCGGACGAATCCGCTTCTGTAGAGCCAGGTGCCGAGGACCTGGCTGGAATTGTTCGGTCCTCCGCTGGTCATCACCATGACCTCGTTGAACACTTGGAAGGCTCCGGACACCGTGACAATCATCATGAGGCCGGTCATTTCCCTGACGAGCGGCAAAGAAATCGAAAAGAATCGCTGGAAGGGACCAACGCCGTCGATGGACGCTGCTTCATACAGCTCCGAGGGGGATCCGCTGGAGTGCCACCGAGAAGAGAAGCGTGCAATACCCGAAGCCTTGCCACTGGCTCATGGCGATGATGGCAAAGATCGCCGTGTTTTCCTGGCCCAGCCAGGCCTGAGTGAAGTTTCCGAGGCCCAGGAAGTCCAGGGACGCGTTCAGGATGCCCATCTCGGGTTCGTAGATGAAGTAGAACAAGAGACCAGCGACTGTCAGAGAGATCGCGGAGGGTACAAAGTAGACGGCTCGAAGGATTCCCCTCCAACGTTGGCTTCGTAGTCCCTCGATCATCGCAGCGAGGATCATCGCCCCCCCGAACACCTGGAATGCGATGGAGATGATCGCGTAAAGCGTGTTGTTAAGGAGTGACTTCCAGAAGATGGGATCGTTGAACATGCGGACGTAATTGTCCGCTCCCACAAAGGTTTGGCGGCCACTGTAGATATCCCACTTGAGGAAACTGAAGCCAAGGTTCTGCACCAAGGCAGGTAGGCGAACACACCCAGCAGCAGGACAGCCGGCAGCACCCACACAACGTTGCGCCAGCGACGTGTTCGGGCAGACTTGGCAGCCCGGTCTTTCGGGGGGACTTAGTGGAAACGGGCGCCGGTGGCGGGGGCCGCCGGCTTCCAGGCAGTATCGGAAACGGTCATGGCTTCGCCTGCTACTTAGCTGCACTGGAAGCTGCTCGGACGGAGGCAAGAACCTGATCGGGGGGTCTGAGTTCCGGCCACCAAGGCCTCCCCCCCGCCGGCGAGCCAGGCATCAGCACCGCGGGAACAGTTACGGAGTCCAGCCAAGTTATCGCCGCGGACGCTTCATTGACTTGCTTGATGCCCTCGATGACAGGTCCGGAAGAATTTTCAGTGGAAACTGCGCCCTTGACTGCGCTGGGCTGCCCATACGGCGGGGGGGCGGAGAGTTTGGCAGCATTCTGGCTGTTGGTGGCGAACTTCATGAAATCTGCTGCCAGTGCGGCGTTCTTGGAACGCGCATTGATGATGTAGCCTCGGGCGAACCTTCAATTGCTTTCGGATCGCCCTTGGCGTCTGTTGCCGCCGGAAGCTTGAAGATACCCAATCCATCCTGCTTGAGCTTTGATTCGGCAGATGCGGTGGAGTCGAACTCCAGGATCTCCTGGTAGTACATACCTGACTTCCCCCCCTCAGCCAATGCCTGCTGCGCCGTGGTGTAGAGAACACCGTTGGAATCCTTGCCGCTGCCGGTGCACTCATTGACCAGGGTGGTGAACTGGCCCATGGCCTTGAGGTAACCCTTGTCCTCGAGCTTGGCCGTTTCCGGGCTGAAGTCTGCTTGCAGCGTCTCGGCCGGCACCTCGTAGGCGAAAAGTTGCTGCAGGTAGTGCAGCCCCCCCGGCCAGCCGTCCTTGTTTCCGAACGAGATCGGTTCGTAGCCGGCTCCCTTGAGCACGGAGCACGATGAGATGAGTTCATCGAAGGTGGCTGGCGGTGTCAGGCCGAGTTCTTTGAAGATCCGCTGGTTGTAACCCATGAACTTGCCGTTGTTGTAGAGCGGGACCGCGAAGTACTTGCCGTCTTTGGCAAATGCCTTCAGTGCGGATTCGCCGAAGTTGTTCCCCCCACTCTGTGCCGGGGGCAATGACCGGGGGGGTCAGATCTGCCGCGAGTCCTCCATCAATGAAGTTGTTGGCCCAGCTGCCAGCCCACGTGAAGTAGATGTCAGGCATTGCCTGGGACGCAGTCAGCGTCTTGGTCTTGTCCTTGATGCTCTGGTCCGTCTCCTGGATGAGATCGAAGGACACTTCCGGGTGCTGCTTCTTGTACTCCGCAGCCAAGTCCTCAAAGTACGGCTCCAGCGGGTCTCCGCCAAACTTCGTGAGGATGCTGAGGGTTCCTGTGTACTGTGGCTCAGCGTTGGGATCCAGGACAGCAGCCGGTTGCTACCGCCGTCGGAACAGGCTGTAAGCGCCAAAGCGGCGCCGGCAATCAATGCCATCAGTGATTGGGTGCTTTTACGCATCATGTCTTCTTTCGGTCGAAGGGCCCATCAGCCGGGGGGGTTCCTCTACGGGAGTGGAAGTCATGCCCGCCGTTGGGATGTGCTTCACGGAGACGGGCTGAAGGGGTAACTCCTGGGATGGGACTTGGGGGATGGAATTTGTGATACCGGTACCACAGTGAATCATGATTTGGGGCAGCGGGGAAGAGAGCTAGAGAAATTTACAGGAGGAATTTCTAGTCGCCGCGGGCAGCCCGCACAGGGCCGTCCGAGGAGCGGGCGACGAGCAGGGAAGGCAGGACGTGTTTCTTCGGGGCAGAGGTATCGCCGTCGATCCTGGCAATGAGCTGCTGGGAAGCAACGGCCCCCCCCATCTGGCGCATGGGTTGCTGGATCATGGTCAGCGGCGGTTCCATGACGGCAGCCCAAGGGCTGTCGTCGAACCCGATTAGGGAGACGTCCTTTGGCAGGCGCAGGTTTTTGGCGCGGAGCGAATGCAATGCCCCCCCAACCGTCGCCTCAGTCTCGGTAGTGAAAATGGCAGTTGGCGGGTCCGCCAAAGCCAGCATTCCACTGACAGCCCGCGTCGCCTGGCCCTCGTTCTTGAGGACGTGAGTGATGAGTGCAGTGTCAAAAGGGATCCCGGCCTCTTCGAGCGCGTCGAGGTAACCCCCCCTCAACCGTTCACCATCACTCCAGAGGGCCTCATCCAGGATGCTGTGCATTTGTTTCAAGTCCGTCGCCGGGCTCAGGGTCACCGGCCCCCCCACGCGAACGCAATGCGCCGATGCCCGTTGTGAATGAGCGAGGCTACGGCCGATCGCGCAGCTTCCCGGTTGTCGATGACCACCGAATCCGTCTCCAGCTTGTCCACCAAACGGTCGATAAGCACTACAGGAGTTCCGCGATCAATGGCATTGGACAGATGCGAGACGTCGTCGCTTCGGCCTGCCGCGGAGGCCACAACGAGGCCATCCACTTGCTTTGCCAACAAGACGGCGATGGCATCGCGCTCCAGCTCAAGCTTCTCGTCAGTGCTCAGAATGATGGCATCGTAGCCGGCCGTTTTCGCCGTTTCCGAGATGCCTTTGAGCACGCCTGAGAAGAACGGGTTGGCCACGTCCGCCAGCACAATTCCAAGGGTTTTGGTGACCCCCCCTGTGGTCATGCTTCGAGCCAGTGTGTTCGGTTGGTAGCCCAATTTCTCGGCGGCCCGCATCACCTTGGCACGCGTGGCTTCACTGACCGAACCATAGTTCCCAAGGTTCGGGCAACCGTGGCCCTCCCCCCCACTCCCGCAGCTGCTGCTACTTCGGTAATGGTGGGGGCAGCCGGGTGGTTCTGATGATCCGTCGCCATCCGGCCCCCCCTTCAGTTGTGGAATCCGCGTTTGCGGTTCCGTCCGTTGATTTGTCTCTGCATCAGATCCTAGTAGCTACCGCGACTGCCCGGCCGCTACCTCGACTGCCTGCCGTATCCGAAGGCGCCCTCCACATAACACTGAGCCGCGGCCGACTCCGCCCCACGAGCCAGGGCTTTCTGCAAAGCGTCGACCGGCGGCCGGTACGCCCGGTTCCAGCCGGAGCCAAGCAGGCTGACTACGAGTCCCGCCAGGAAGGCATCCCCCGCAACCCATCGTGTCCGCAAACCGGCGCGGATCGGTAGGCGCCGCTGCCTGCGTGAGGAAGCGTTCGCCGTCGTACATCATTGCGCCTAACTGGCCGCGTGTCCCCCCCACCGCAAGCGCAACGCCTGCCGCATGTACTCGCCTGAGGTCATTTTCGACGGCGGCAACGGTCATGTTTCCGCACGACAAAAGCGCCAGGTCCACGTAGGGCGCCGTCTGCATCAAATAGGAGTCTGTTCGACGCTCAGGCTCGGACGAGTAATCAAAACTGACAAGCGTCCCTGTGCTTCGAACGGCAGGCAACTGGGGCTCGGCCGCAGAATAGACGCTCGAATGCACCAGATCGGCTGAAGCCAGGTACTTCAGGTGGTCATCCTCCAGCGCGAAGGGATGACTCGTGGTGACGCCGCCTTCGTTCCAGCCCAGGAAGATCCGGTCGCCGTCCACCACTTTGATTTCAGTGACCCCCCCGTTGAGGCCATCGCGGATGATGCACTGGCTGGTATCAACACCCTCCGCATCAATGGCGTCGCGGACAAAAGCGCCCAGCGGATCCGAGCCAAAGACGCGAGGTAGGCGGACTCAACGCCCAGCCGGCGGGCAAAGACCGCGACGTTGACGCAGTTTCCCCCTGGGTACATCACTTTGCGGTCGAGAAAACGGTCCACGATGTTGTCCCCCGAACCCGATTACTTTCATGCTCTTCCTGTCTCGAAGCTGCGGGCCCGGGCAGAACCGGACCCGCAGCACGGCACTATGCCTTTGCGGGCGTCGTGTTGGTCAGTATTCGACCACCCGGTAGTAACGGCGCAGGTCCAGGGAGTGGTTGCGGACGCGTTCGAGGTGCTTGCTGAAACGGTCAAGAACCGTGTCCAGAATCAGCGGGGGCAAGAAGGGCGCGGAATCGTGGGCTAACCCCCCCGGGAGTTCGTAGTCCTTGCTGTCCAGCAAGGTGGTGTTCTTGTTGTAGTTTTCGGCGAACTTAGCCACACGGTCCATCAGCGGGCGGGTCTCATCCTCGCCCAAGAGCAGCATGAGGCTGGTGTCTTCCTCGATGAGCTCCAAGGACCCGTGGAAGAACTCTGCACCGTGCACGCGGGTTGTGCGAAGCCACTGCATCTCTTCGAGGATGCACATGGAATAGAGGTAGGTGAGGCCCCCCCAGAGGTTTCCGGTGCCGACAAGGAAATGGTAGTCAGCGTCCTTGTTCTTCTCGGCAAACGCTTCCGCCACTGATTCTGCTTGGCGGGCGACGCCGACCAAGCTTTCGGGGGGGACGGTCTTTAGTTCCGCCGCCAGTTCTTCGTACCCTTCAAATTCGCCCCCGCGCGGCAAGGAGACGGGTGCTCAAGAGAATCATGGGAATGTCGAAAGGCCAGGTTTTGGGTTCGGTCACCAAGGCGACATCGAGGCTTTGGCGAAGGGGGGGCTATCTCCGAATCCTGTGAACCCTACGGTGTAGGCGCCCTTGGCCTTGGCAAACTCGATGGCTCGATAACGTCTTCCGTAGTGCCCGAAACGGAGGCAAAGACAGCCACGGAACCGGGGGCCGAACGTGGGGGGGTCATCCGTGAGCATGAGCTCTTTGCCGATGGACGCGCGGACAGGCAGGGTGGAGCGGGACCGGATGAAGTGCTCGTAGGGCAGCATCGCGGCGTAGGTTCCGCCGGCGCCGATAAGGAACAGGTTGGTCAGTTCCCGCTCTTGGATGGAGTCAACAACCGATTCGATCTGCCCCTGCAACGCCAGTGCGCTGCGGGTCTGCGTGAGGAATTCCTCTTCTTTGAAGCCAAGCACGGATGGTCCTTTCGATATGACGCCTGAGAGAGTTGAAACATGTTGATACCGGTATCAACATGTGGTCATCATGGTGTCATGGGGAATCGGGGGGCGTCAATAGGTGGGGCGGGGGTGGGTTTGGTCCGTGTCGTTCACAATGCTTTGGAGCTTGCGATGGAACCCGAGCTGTGGACCGTTGACCTACGCGATGGTTCGCAAATCACAGTCCTCACCCACGGTTACAGCGTTGAGGGAACTGAAGTCGTTTTCTCCTTGCTGTTCAAAGGAAAACCGCATTTCCAGCTAGACACACTTCGGATCCCCTTGGCCCTCATGCCGGAGGACTACTCGTGAAGCATGAACTGCTAGGGCCGAGGTACAGGCAAGCCGCAGCGGACTTCATAAACCGGACGGGAGGTTAGTTTGGGAAAGCTGGAATACGGTCCCGGAGTGCTTTTTGTGGTGCCCCCCCTGAATGTCGATGGCTACGGTCTTGGTTTAGTAGTTAGAGCCAACCCGCGGGGAGTTATGTTTGGATATTTCTTCGGCCCAAGAAGGGCGCAGCCGCCTGAAGTCAGCCAGGTGGAGCAACTGAGCGGAGTGGATGCAGTCTTAATTGGCCGTTTTGGTGACCTGCATTTGAAGCAAGGCAAGTGGCCGATCATTGGACCGATACCAGACTGGAGCCAAGACCTGTGGCCCATGCCGGAGTTCGTTCGCACTGAACCGATTATGGGCCGCTCGTTTCGGCTTCGCTACGATGATGCCGACCCGAATCTTCTCCTGGAGGAAGTCCAAGTTCCCCCTAAAGAAATAGTAGGGGGGGCGTACCCGACGGCCTCATGGGCGCTGGCTATGTCGAAAACAAACTCACAAGGCTGCTGGGCGAGTAGGAACCAGCCACCTGTTTTATCCTCGAACGGCACGATCCTCACTTCACACCGCGCCGCTGCTGACCGCTGCCAGAGCGTCCGTTGAGGGATCCCTGACCGGACATCCGTTCCTAACAAGGAAGGAGTACTCGCTCAGCGCACCAGAACCAGCCCTCGCTCCTGGACGGTCTTGTTCACGGTTGTTGCCACACACAGGTCAAGATGGACTCGTGTCCACGAGACGGCTTCGCGCCACGCCAGCAGTAAGGCGTAGTCCTCCGAGAATGGCTGTATCAGTACCGATTCGAGCGAAGATTCAATGTCCCACAAGATGCGCCGCTCGGCTTGGTCAGCAAAATCAAGATCCTTGCGTTCGTTGAATCGGGCCAACCAGTCAAAAAGCACCAGTGCCTCGTCTTCGCTGAGCTCGACGCTGATGTACCCTGCGTTACTCACTCCAACCCCTCCGCGCTGCATCACTGGACGTCCTCTATTTCGTCCTCCACGTCAGACAACCCACGCTCAGCCATGAACGCTCTGAAGTCCCAAAAAGCCTTCAAATTGGGTTCAATTCCTATGGCCCAAACCGCGTCGCATTCAACACAAAGCTGAAAGAGATCGCCGGTCTTTACAATTCGATATGGTTTGACCCAGTCTTGCCCGCACCTTGGGCATACGATGTCGTCCCTCATGCTGACAGGAACGCCGTAACTACATCGGGCGTCCCGCTTTCGATGAAGATCCTGTCACCTGTTCCGAGGCCTGCGCCGATTCGCTTTCGCATTGCAACAACATACCTGCATGCTCGGGTCGCGCTAGCTAGGGCCCAGGCTTCCATGGGCCAGCTTCTGGCCACAAGGCTTAGAGCGTCCGGTGAAGGATGGGACTGCCCCCCCGGTTTTGTTGACTCCTTGACCTAGCGAGCTGGTGCTCGTGGAAGGATGTTGACCATGCCCACGGCTTATGGGGCGGAGTTCCGCCAGGATGTTATTGATGTGGCCCGTAAGGGCGAAGCGCCGCTGGCGCAGATTGCGAAGGATTTCGGGCTCTCGGTTACGACGTTGAAGCGTTGGATTGCCATTGCCGAACGTAAAGAATCCGGAGCCGGACCTGCCGGCGGTGATTCGGCCGAGATGCGGGAGCTGAAGAAACGCAACCGCCTGCTGGAGCAGGAGAACGAGATCCTGCGCCGGGCGGCTGCCTATTTGGCAGGGACATCAACCCATAATGATCTACCCGCTGGTCACGGACCTTGCCGTCAACGGTGTTCCAGTGGCGGTGACCTGCAGGGTGTTGGGAAACAGCCAAGCAAGGCTATTACCGGTGGAGGGCCAGCCCGGTGACGGAACGGGACTGGGTAGATGCGCACCTGGTCAACGCCGCCTTGGACATTCACGCCGACGACCCGGCATTCGGGTACCGTTTTATCGCCGACGAACTTCCCGGGAAGGGCATCACGGCGGGCGAGAACAGGTCCAGCGCCTATGCAGGGACCACGGAATCTGGTCGGTGTTCTCGAAGAAACGCGGCCTGAACCGCAGACCCGGGCCGCCAGTTCATGACGATCTGGTCGAGCGGGACTTTACCGCCGTGGCACCGAACGAGCTGTGGCTGACAGACATCACCGAACATCCCACGGCCGAGGCAAGCTCTACCTCTGCGCGGTGAAGGACGTCTATTCCGGCAGGATCGTCGGGTACTCGATGGACTCGCGGATGAAGTCCTCGCTTGCCGTGGCGGCACTGGAGAACGCGGTGAGGGCACGCAACCCTGCAGGGACCGTGGTGCATTCGGATCGGGGGGGCCCAGTTCCGGTCCCGCCGGTTCGTCGAATCACTGCGTCAGCACGGGCTCACCGGATCGATGGGCAGGTCGGTGCGTGCGCGGACAATGCTGCGATGGAATCGTTCTTCTCGCTACTGCAAAAGAACATCCTGGACCGTCAGCGGTGGCTCACCCGGCAAGACCTCAGACTGGCCATCACAACCTGGATCGAGAGAACCTACCACCGCCGGCGACGGCAACGACGGCTGGGAAAACTCACGCCCATCGAATATGAAACAATCAACCGGACCGCGCTCACAGCGGCCTAAGACCCCGATTCAATAAAAGCCGGGGGGGCAGTCCCTATTTCTGGTCGATCCCACCTGATGCGATCTACGACGTCTATGACCAGCCGACAGAACTCACCATTGGTCAGTTCACAGAATCCTTGGACAACATCAGAAGGGTCGCGGCAGATCCCGAACGAGCCATTTCTTATGCTCTCGTCTGGTTAGGGGGGGACGTTCTGCGAGCTACTGGCCACAAGCTGGTGAGCTAAGCGAAGGCGACCGGTGAGGGATCCTCCTGCGGACGCCTCTACCGGCCGGGACGCGGCCAAGTGACCAAGTTCAGCTGGCCGTAGACACGCTTTGCTGCATTCCGGCTCCCGCCGCGTTACTCTGTCGTCAGAGTCTTTGGCGATACGGGAGCGTCTTATGAATGAAGGCAACACCGCTTTTACAGTTGCCTTTCCCGAGGCTAAAAGAACGAGAACGGCCAGCACCTTGGCCACAGCTTCCTTCGTGGTGTTCTGGATTCTGTGGGGTATCGATTCTTTCGGGGGTTCGGATGTCCCGGACCTTCCGTGGTTCAGCCTAAGACTCATCTCATTCGCGCTGTTTGTGGCATTTTCCATTTACGGGTGGCGGAAGCAGAAAGAGCTTGCACCCCCCCTCATCAACCAGCGATTCGCCGCAGAGTTTGCCGCGCACACCAAAGAGGACTACCCAAAAGACGTTGACATCTTGAAAGTACAACAGTCTGTGGCTGTTATGAGGGCGGACGGATCAGTGCGCCTCTGGGGGGGTGTGAAGCGTAAGAAGAACGTCTTCAACGTGTTCCCCCCCATGACCTGAATCATTGCACACTTAGAATCTTCACCGGAGCGGGGGCGTCGAAGGTGGCATGCTGCCCGATAAAGGATACCTAAACGGGCACAGCTTCAGGTCCATAAGGGGAACCGGGTACGGGACAGTTCCTCTGAAACAGACGCAGCCTCTCTCCGCTGATTTGGGCGGGAATTTCGTTCTACCGCTGCATAAGCTCCAGCACAAGTGGGAGGTCGGACACTCCATCTTCGGTGAGGAAATGGCCGGCGCCGGGCTGTATGTGCAGTTCCGCGTTGAGCCGTTGTGCAAGTTTGTCGGATGCTGCCGCTGGCACGAAGCGTCTGCGTCGGAGCGGACCATGGCACGTATGCCTATGTTTTTTGCGATGCGTTCCGCGTCGATATCAGTGCTGAGGTATTCGTCCAGCACTGGCAGTGACTTCAGTGCTCCGGTGAAACCGGAGACGAGGATGAGTCCGCCGAGTTGCCATGGCTCCGTCAACGTTGCAAGTGCGCGCAGCACCGTTATGCCTCCCAGGGAGTGAGCCACGATCCATGTTCCTGCATCGGGTACTCCGATCGCTTCCGCGGCTGCATCCGTCCATGCTGCGGCTTTGGGAGCATCGGGAGTAGGGAGAGTCACGACAGCTGCGCCGATGCCAGTGGTCTGGAGTGAGTCGCGGAGCCAGGGAAACCAGTGCGCATCCGGTGCGGCAGCGTATCCGTGGACGATGAGGACGCGTCGGAGGGAATGAAACGTAGCGGGCGTGGTTGTTATGTTCATAGCATGGAACCTTAAGGGGGGGTCACGTCAGCGTGAGGGTCAAACATCGTCAGCGGAAGGGGGGGGCGCGGGTTTGCTGATTGGGGGGAGCTGTCAGAGCGTACGGGAGTCAGTCGGCGTGCACTTCGTTACTACGAGGAGCAAGGCCTGCTCGTCCCGGAGCGGGCCTGCAATGGATACCGCGTCTATGCCAGGATGCTCCCCCCCTCATCGTCAGCCAGATACAGGGTCTGTTCGCCGCCGGCTTCGACTCCGACGCGGTCCGCCAGTACCTTCCATGTGCCCGCGGTAGTGCACCACAGCTGGAGATGTGCGCCGAGTTGCGGTCACATCTAACAGGGCGAGCCGCCGAACTGGAAGCTCAAGCTAAAACGCTGACCCGGCAGCGCGAGAAGATGCTGGCTCACCTCACATAGTGGTGTCACGGTGTGGCCGTGGATTGCCGTCGTCATGATAGCCATCGTTGGGTGTCTCCTATGGCTGGTCTCGGCCGTTGCCGAATACGTCCCAACCAACCCAACTAAAAACTTTTGAGGCATCGTCAGTTCGGCATGAGGTTCAGCAAGTCCTAGGCTGGCATGCAACCTCGTTCACCGTTGTCCCGGGGGGGGCCAACGACATCGAGAACCCCCCATCCGAATATCATTCTCGGCATCGAGGACTGGCAGAAGAAGGCTACAGCCTTTCCGACGACGCCCCCGCAGCTGATCGAACGGAGCCGCGAATTCATGAACAAACTCCACTCCGGGATCGAAGAACTCCCGGTTAGGCAGAGTCAAAGGCTCTGCACCGCCAGTCAATCCTCTTACGGACATAGCGGCCGGGACCCGCCGTGCCAGCCGCGTTAAAGAAGAAAAGCACCAGTTCCGAAGACTGATGCTTCCCAGTGGTGGCTCCGACCGGCGTCGATCCGGTGACCTTTCGATTTTCAGTCGAACGCTCTACCAACTGAGCTACAGAGCCTAGGTGACATGTCACCTTGAGAACCGAATTTCTTCGGCGCTCAGAGCGACCTGACGGGACTTGAACCCGCGACCTCCGCCGTGACAGGGCGGCGCGCTAACCAACTGCGCTACAGGGCCTTGCGTTTGCAGTATCTCTACCGCGTTTTTTTCAAGGCTTCTAGCTTACCAGACTTTTTTCATCCGGTTTACCACTTCCTTGCGTACCCCCCAACGGGATTCGAACCCGTGCCGCCGCCGTGAAAGGGCGGTGTCCTAGGCCGCTAGACGATGGGGGGGCCTGAACTCAATTCGGATTTCGCAAAGAAAAAGGGACGCTTTACGCGTTCTTTCCGTGTCTCGCTCGTCCGAACTGGACTCTAAAACTTTAGAGCATAAATGGCGATATTCCCAAATCGAGGTCTCCAGAGTGTCCCGGACCACAGATCAGGGCCTCAACGGGCCCATCAAGGGTGCCAGCCGAACATTGGCAGGATCTTGTCCTGACGCGTCCGAAAACCGCCAGCCGCGCCCGGCCCCCGACGGATAGATTTGGCTCATGACAACCACCACCCCCGGCCGAACCCGGCCAGCCTTCCCCCCGGGCCTGCCCCCCCCGCGCACCACCCCCCCCGCGCCGGGAGCAGCCATCAGCAAACTCGGCATCGCTGCCGTCATCATCACGGTCGTCCTGTGGGCTTCGGCTTTCGTAGGCATCCGTGCAGTCGGCCCCCCCAGCTTCTCCCCCCCCGGTTCCCTGACGCTCGGACGGTTGGCGGTTGCGCCGTCGTGCTTGGAATCGTGGTGCTGCCGACGCTGAAGGTCTGGCCGAGCGGCCGCGAGTGGTTGCCGATCGTGGCATACGGGGTGATGTGGTTCGGCGGCTATAACGTGGCGTTGAACGCCGCGGAGCACATGCTCGACGCCGGCACCAGCGCCATGCTGATCAACGTCTCGCCCATCCTCATCGCTATCCTTGCCGGTGTCTTCCTCAAAGAGGGCTTCCCCCCGGTGGCTTCTGATCGGCAGCGGAGTGGCGTTCTGCGGCGTTGCGATGATCGCTTTGGGTTCCGGACAGCGTTCGACGGCGGACGTGGCCGGTGTGCTGTTGTGCTTGCTTGCCGCTGTACTCGCCTCGGTGAGCGCAATCCTGCAGAAACCCGTGCTCCGGAAGTTCACGGCAGGCCAAGCGACATGGTTCGGCATCATGGTCGGCGCGATCTGCTGCTTGCCGTGGACCGGTCAGTTGATCTCCGAGGTCCAAGCGGCGCCGCTCCCAGCCACGCTCGGTCTGGTCTACCTGGGGGGGATCTTCCCGACGGCCATCGCGTTCACCACCTGGGCGTACGCGCTATCCCTGATCTCGGCCGGAAAGCTGGCTGCCACGACGTACCTGGTTCCAGGCACCACCATTTTGATTTCCTGGGCGGTGCTCCAGGAAGTACCAACCATCTGGGGGGGCTGATCGGCGGCGTCATCTGCCTGGTCGGTGTCGGGTTGACCCGACGCCGGACCCGCTGACTCCGCGACTAGCGGGCCATGCCCACCAGCAGTTCACGGTGCGTGGGAGGGTTGGCGCCCGAGCGGCCAACAGCAATTGAGGCGGCCATGGATGCGATGGTGCCGATCCGTTCCAACACAGTGGCGCCATTCCATCGCTGCCCCCCCGCAAGAGCAGCCCCCCCATGATGAGCGCAGCCGTGAAGGAATCACCGGCGCGATGGTGTCTGCCACGGTAGCCGGGACGGCCGGGATATTGATGTGGATGTGCTTGGTTGCCATGAGCGCTCCCTTGACTCCTTGAGTCACCACAGCAAGCCCCCCCGTACCAAGGGCCAAGAGGTGGTTCGCCGTATCCTCCAACGACTTGCCGGGGTACAGCCAGCGGGCGTCGGAACCACTCATTTTTACGACGTCGGTCAGCGGCACCATCTCCTCGAACAGGGACAGAGCCTCGTGGTGGCTTCCAAGGAGGTCGGGGCGGATATTGGGGGTCGTACGTGACCATGCATCCGCCCTGCGCCTGCTCCAGCAAACTCCTCACAACACTTGCGCCCGGCTCCAGGAACGTCGCGATGGAGCCCGTGTGCAGGATCCTTGGAGCGTACGGCAGGGCAAGTGGAGCCAGCGCCCAGTCAATGTCGAAGGTGTAATCAGCCGAACCGTCGGCCGTTATCCGGGCGGTCGCCGTCGCGGTCTTGCCTGCCGACATGGATCCGGGCAGCAGGACCACACCTGCGCGCCGCAGATGCGCGGCGATGGCATCGCCCCGCTCGTCCCGGCCAATGGCCGTCAGCAGGCCCGTTTTCACGTCCAACAGGCCCAGGCCGTACGCGACGTTGGCCGGCGATCCGCCCGGGTACTCCTTCTGCCCGTCAGCCGACTGGACGATGTCGATCAAAGCCTCACCCACAACGACGACGTCGAGGGGGGGCTCAGGTGCGTGGGAAGCGGTGCCGGTCATGCGGTTCCTGTGTCTGTCGAAAGGAGGATTGAGTTCAGTATCTCCCATCACGCACGGCGCCAATGATGCCAAGGCGGACTAAAGTCGAATCATGCCCGCGAATCTCCCTCCCGGCCTGCCGATAGTTCCCGACGGCGAGCGCCTTCATCTCCGCTACGGGAACGGAATGCGGTGCACAGTCCTCTTGAGCATGCCCCCCCGGTGGAAGAGGCCCACGTTTCGGGGCCTTACGAGATGTCGCCCGAGGATTTTGAAGAAGCCGTCAGCGACGCCTTGCAGTTGATCCCGCCCAAAGCGGCGAGCGCAATGGATAACGTGGCGATCTTCATCGAGGACGACTACACGCCACAGCCAGGCGAAGATCCGGACACCGTGCTGTTGGGACTCTATGAGGGAGTTCCGCTGACCGAACGCGATTCCTGGTGGGAGGCAGGCTCCCTGCCTGACCGGATCACGATCTTCCGCCAACCCATCCTCGACATCTGCAGCACCCGCGAAGAAGTCATAGATGAGGTGGCCATCACGGTGGTCCACGAGATTGCTCATCACTTCGGAATAGACGACGACCGCTTGCATGAGCTCGGCTGGGGCTAGCCTTATAAGCATGGGGCACGACCACAACCACTCCCACGGAGTCACAGCAACCGGCAAGCACCGGAAACGGCTTATTGCCGTCCTCGCCATCACCTTAGGTGTGGTGGGCATCCAGGTGATAGGCGCCGTCGTGTCCGGTTCCTTGGCCCTGATGGCCGATGCCGGACACATGCTCTCTGACGCGGCAGGTGTGTTCATTGCCCTGATGGCGGCGTGGATTGCCACCCGGCCCGCGAGCGACCAGCGAACCTACGGCTACCAAAGGGCCGAGGTTCTGGCTGCCTTGGCCAACGCCCTGATCCTGATCGTCATCGCCGTGGTGATCATGATCGAAGCCATTCGCCGCTTTGGCGAGCCAACCGAAATCCAAACGGACGTCATGCTGTGGGCCGCCATTCTGGGTGCTGTGGCCAACCTCGTTTCCTTGCTGATCCTCCAAGGAGCGCAGAAGGAAAGCCTCAATGTCCGCGGCGCCTACCTCGAAGTCCTCGGTGACCTCCTTGGCTCCATCGCCGTCATTGTGGCGGCCGTCGTGATCATGACCACGGGATTCAGCGCCGCGACCCACTGGCATCCGTGCTGATTGCCTCATGATCATTCCGAGGGCCTGGCATCTGCTGCGGGATGTTGTGGATGTGCTTTTGGAAGCCACCCCCAAGGGCGTCGATGTGAACATGATCCGGGAGCACATCGTTGCCGTGGACGGCGTGGTTGATGCCCATGACATCCACATCTGGACCATTACATCCGGCGTTCCCGTGTTCTCAGCGCACGTGGTGGTGGAGGACGCGGTCCTCAACGCCAGCGGGGCGGACAGCATCCTGGATCAGCTGGGCTCCTGCCTTGGCCTGCACTTCGACACCGAGCATTGCACTTTCCAGTTGGAACCGGTGAGCCACTCCGAGCACGAGTCACACCAGCACGCCTGAGACTGTTTCACTGTCCGGAGTTTTCGGTGCTGACGGTCCCGGCAGCGCCGTCAACGGTGATGTGCTGGCCTGTGCTGATGCGCGATGTCGCGTCGGGGGGGACGCCCACCACAGCAGGTATACCGTACTCACGGGCCACCACAGCTCCGTGCGAGTTGGCTCCTCCCATCTCCATGACCAGACCTCCGGCAGTGAGGAACAGCGGCGTCCACCCAGGGTCAGTTGACGGGGGGGCCACCAGGATTTCCCCCCGGTTCCAGGTGGGCGCTACCGGATCCATGATGACGCGCGCGGGAGCAGACACCAGACCTGCCGACGCCGGACTGCCGGACAAAGTGCCAGGGCGCTGCTTGCCTTCGTTCCGTCCGGGCGTAGCTCAGGTTCAGTCCCGTCTGACAACAACACCCTGGGAATGTGCCTCCGGCGGAGTTCCTGGTGGTAAGCAGCACGACGTTCAGCAACGACCTCGTGGACGTCGTCTCCGGCCAAGGCGACCTCGACGTCGTCCAGGTCCAGGAAGAAAATGTCCTCGGGACGTTCGATCCGACGCGCTGCCGCCAGCTCATTCCCGATCAGGAGCAACTGCTTCCTCGCGGCTGACAGCCCCCCCAGAACCAGGTTGTACTTGGGCAACTCCCGCAACCCAGCGAAGCGCCGTGTTCGGTCCAAAGCAAGTCTCACGATCACCGCGTGCAACGGACTCTTCGCCCTGGCGCGGGCCACGAAACGCGCTACTTGTTCATCGGCGTCGAGTGCTGATTGCGTGAACTGTTGGTCGGGAGCTTCGGCGCCGTCGGAGAGCCTCAAATAATTGGCTATGACACCAAGTATGTGCGTAGGGTCATCGGACCAGCGGGGGCATGCCAAGGTCGATCTCTGCAACCGCCCTGTGTCCATATTTCCCCCCCAGGAACCTCTCAAGACCGGTCTGCGCGGCTGCCGGCAGCTTGGCTGCCCGATACTGTTCCACCAGCTCTGCCGGCGTTCGGCCAACCATGGAAGCAACGGCGGCCGGATCCTCACGAATCTCAGAGGCGACCTGCCACAAAGCCAGGTCCATCTCCGTAGTGACGTTGTTAGGTAGGCCACGGACTACTGTTTGCAGCTCGCTGTAGGGCGCTTGGTCACCAAGAATCCGCCTCACCAGCGCCAGCATCGCGAAGCCGAGAGCAGGAAGGGGGCAACACCTGCGGAACCGCAGCGAACACTTCCTCTCCCAGTATTCTCTGGACGTGGCCGAGCCGCTGGTGGGGGGTGTGGCTCCACTGGGGACGGAGAAGGTGCTGCGTAACTCCGTGTTGAGCCGCTCCACACGCCGCATTGCTGTGCTTGGACGGAACAGACCGCGGAACAATGACTCCGGGACACGGTACTTAGCCGCCACCGGGGGGGCGACATGGCGGATCAGTTTCCTGGGTGTCTTGATAGTCACCGCGAAGCGCGGGTCGTCGAAGAGTCCACGCATGATGGCTGCGGAGCGGGCTTCCATGACGTCAAAAACCCGTGGCACGATTGTCCGGCCCACCCGGCTCAGCAGCACCGCGGTGAAGTCGAAGAAGATTCGTTGTCCGGCCTCGTAGTAGGCAGGCGGCCCTGACCGGGGATCGGGAACGTCGAAAGCTGCCGTTTTGGCGACACTTGAGCCTATGAGCCGGATTCCGGCCAACCCCCCCATGGGCGTCAGAGGCCTGGTGAGGCCCTGAGCGAGGCTGAAGTTCAGGAACGCGTGCTCGCCAGGGGCCGGGGGGCGTGCGCGTGGTTTGCGGGTACAGCGTGGTGATGGGCCTAGCTTGCGTAAGCCACAACTTTCCGTCGCCGTCGATTGCCCACTCGGTGTCTTGCGGAGCGCGGTAATGCTTCTGGACCTCAAGGCCCAGCTTGGCAAGCTCGAGGACCTGACGTTCACTGAGGCAGGCTGCGGTTCCTCAATTCCTGATTGACTGGGGAGTTCCAAGCGCTCCGTGCCGCCGCCAGGCTTGGCACGGATCTCCACTTGCCTATCCCCCCACGGCCCTTTCCACAATGGCACTACGATGAGCGTCCACAACGTAATGATCCGGATTCACAGCGCCCGAAACTACGGCCTCCCCTAAGCCAGGGCTGGCATCAATGACGGCCTCATAGCGATTCCCCGTCACCGGGTTGGCGGTAAACATGACGCCCGCGGTAACGGCATTCACCATCTCCTGCACAACCACTGCGAGGGACACAGTTTCGTGGTCGATCCCGTTGGTGGTCCGGTAGGTCACCGCACGATCTGTCCAGAGTGATGCCCAGCAGCGGCTCACGGCATCAAGGACCGATTCAACGCCAACGATGTTCAGGAAGGTGTCCTGCTGTCCGGCGAAGCTAGCGAACGGCAAGTCCTCTGCAGTGGCCGACGACCTCACCGCGACAGGGACGTTGTCCCCAAAATCTTCGTAGGCAAACCGTACGGCTTCGGCGATCCCATCGGGCACCCCCGGCGTCGAGCACCAAGGACCGGGCGCGGGCGGCTAGCTCATTGAGCTGGTCCATGCCGGAGGCGCCGGTGTCGGAGGCGCCGGTGTCGGAGGCGCTGGCCTCCTCCAAAGCCGCAAGGACAGGCTCCAGGCCCACACCCGAGAGAGCCTGCCGGTATGCGGCAGTTGTGAGGCAGAATCCGCGTGGAACCGGCAGGCCGACCATGGCCAACTCGCCCAGATTGGCGGCCTTGCCACCGACGCGGGGGAAGCATGGTTCCCCCCCGGATTTCGGCGATGTCCAGAACCAACTGCGGATCGGACGCGCCATGCCCCCCCTCGTCGTGTTCCTGCGACGGCTCCCCGGGCCGCTTCTTGTCCATGGACGTAACAGGCTCAGGCTTAGGCAGCGCCGAGCATAGGCCCAAACTTGTGGCGGTCAGCGAGCCTGGGATCCTCACGGTCCGGAACAACCATTACCGGCCCCCCCTTGGAGTGGTGCAGGACCCCCCCGTCCGATGTAGAACCCAACAGCATCCCCCCCGCGAAACCGCCACGGCCCCGTGTACCCAGAACCACCAGCTCGACGCTGCGGCTGGTTTCCACCAGAACATCAACGGGGGGGAACCGTCCCGGAGTTCCGTTTCCATGGGCAATGAAGGGAAGTGGCTTCTGAGCCAATCAGCCCCCCCGGCGTCCAACTGGACTTTGATATCCGCAAACAAGGCATCCCGGTCCAAGGGTGCCGGAACCCATGCCAAGGAACCGCTGTACTGCGGCACAGCACAAATCACCCGGAGTTTGGCACCCATGCGCTGTGCTTGCTCGGCAGCTTCGAGCACGGCCACACGGGCCTGCTCGGAACCGTCCACGCCTACGGCAACTACGTTTTCCACAGTACGTGGGCCTGCTTGGCATGTTCAGCTTGATGTGTTTGTCCTCAGTGCTTTCACCAAGGCGGTCGGCACAGTAGAGCGGGACTGTCACCGTGGGGCATTTGGCGTGGCAGGCAAGGCGCTGCTGACCGAGCCAAGTAAACGCCCAACGAATCCACCGCGGCCCCGGCTGCCGAAAACAAGGAGGGCGGCCTCGCTGGAAAGATCCAAGAGGACACCAGCGGCGTCGCCGTTCTCGACAGAAGCGTCGACGTCGATGGCATATCCGGACACCTTATCCAAGGCCTGCCGGACGATCGCATCCGCACCCTCGCGAATCACGGAATCGTCGACTGTTGCGTAGCCGCCATCCAGCCCGGAGGCGGCAAAAATGGGCACAGAATATGCCGTGACGATATGCAAGGGAAGTTGCCGACGTTCAGCCTCCCGCGCGGCCCAAACCAAAGCACATTGACCATGCTCTGAACCGTCCACTCCCACCACGATGCCACCGGGTTCCACGGCTTGCTCCTGGCCGTCCTGTCGCTCTTCACTGTGTCTGCCGTGCTGGTCCATGGGGGGGGCCTGCCTCTCCACCTACTGCTTGATGTTCCGGCTATTCTGCCAGAGGTTCTCCGCGTCGGATTCCCTCACTGTTTCATTGTCAATGGCCGGAGCAGGAGAAACCGGGAAATTTCTCCTCCCAAGGCCAACTATTCTCGGTCAGGAGTACCGAATCAAGGCGACATCGGGCTATGTGCATAACGGTCCGGGCTCGGTTCCCGGGCTCCCACATTGCGCTGCGGACGAACACACAAAACGCGCGGTCGCGGAGGCTATCCATGGCCGAAAAAGTTCGGTAGTGTTCGAGTCACCGAATGGCCGGCAAACGTGTTTCACACCACACACTCCGGCCATTTATTTGCGGCCGCTTGGGGGAACTCGGACGCGATCCCACGCGATGCCGTAAGGCACACACGTCAAGGAGGAACCAAGCAGTGTCACTCACGCCTGATTCCGGCACGGAGCGCACCACCACCGTGGTCATCGGAGCCGGCCTGTCCGGCTTGGCAGTTGCCAGCGAGCTCAGCCGCTATGGCGTGGCTCAATCGTCGTAGACGGGTTTGGTGCACTGTCCACCGCAGGGCCTTCTGTCCACACAGGCATGCTTCAACGCACCGAGGTGGCCGATCCTGCAGCCATGCAGGAACGCAACGAAATCCTCCGACACCTGCGGAACTACGCCGCCAACCACCAACTGGACGTTCGCAACACCACCCGCGCCGTCCGCCTTGATTTCCTGGGGGGGTCAGACCCCTCCCGGCAGATCGGGTACGGATTGGCGGCCAGCATGACCACGGCCGGTCTCAGGACAGGCCTCCACGTATCCGGCCCCCTCGAATCCACCCACGCCAGTGGCAGTCCACACAGCCAACGGCGTCCTCTTGGCAGACCACGTAGTAGTCACACGCTGCGCCCAAAGCCAGTTGCGCCGCATGCTCGCCGAACTTGGGATAGCCGTTGGCCAGAACTTCGCTGCAGCCATGCGGGCGGTAGGGATGCACCTGGTGGGCGTCGGGGGGGACCTCATCACCCCGTCCCCCAAGGAAGTGCTGCGGCAAGCCAAGGCAGTGGGCCAAGCCATCTCCTCAAAAGTTGCCCTGCCCGCAGGTCCGGGCATCGCCCTCGCCTAGCGGCACTACACCTAGGGGGGGCACTACACCTAGGGGGGGCCCACACGGGCCCCGCCGCCCACGCGACTATCGACCCGCCGTCGAACGTTCCTCGCTGAACAATCTTTCCCCGCTGAACATTAACAAACAGAACTTAACGCCAAAGGCCGGCACCTCCAAAGACATTAGTCTTTGAAGCACCGGCCTTTGAACTGAAGCGTGAGGCTTTATGCGCCAGCGCGTACGTAGGTCAGGGGACCCGTTGCGGTCAACCAGCTGATCGGGTGGATACCCGTCTGGTTGCCGTTGATGCCACCGCTGATTGCCTGGCCGTTGCCGATGTAGATAGCAACGTGGCCGGACTGGACGATCATGTCACCGGGCTGGGGGGGATCGCTAACGACCTTGCCGTAGTTCATGAACTGCATGGGACCGAGGTCGCCTACCGGGATGCCAGCGGAGCCGAGAGCCTTCTCGACCATGGCGGTGCAGTCCTGGAAGACGCCGATCTGTGCGTAAGCCGAGGCAACCATGGCTGCGTTGACGCCGCCAACGGCGGGAGCAGCAGCTACAGGAGCAGGGGCAGCCGGTGCGGCAGCCACAGGAGCAGCAACCGCAGCCTGGGCGGCGACGGGAGCTGTTGCAGCAGCAGTGGTGACGGCTGCCTTCTGGACCACAGGGGCCTCAACAACGGGAGCCGGCTTTTCGATGACCGGAGCTGCTACGGAAGCAACGGCCGGACGCTCGAAGTTGACGGTAGCCGTCGCCAGGGCGGTAACAACCTTGGTGGGTGCCTCGGAAACGGTCTCAGCGACCGTTGCGGGGCTGGAGTCGCGCTGAACCGGAGCCTCAGCTGCGTGAGCAGCAATGGAGCCGGTCAAAACGAGGCCCGAGCTGCTGCAATAACAGCTGCCTGGCGGCCAGCGCCGGAAGCGTTGCTGGCTACTGCCTTCGAGATGGAGATGAACGGATTAGGACGTACGCTGTCCGCCTTACGACGGCCGCGAAGAATGCGTGAAGACATGAAAGAGCCTCTCCCGATGCCTGCGAGGTTAGCTGTCGGATTCGGATGGGAGTCACCCGGCCACTATCCCCCCGCTGTTCAGCGGAAGCTTCGTGACTTCACCCCAAGGCACGCTCGAAAGCGGCCTAAATTGGGTTCCCCCCCGTCTCTGCCGTAGGTTTGTCTGCGAACGGATTCCGGACTGCGGCAGAGCTAGGCAATCAGGCCGGAAGTGCCCGCTACGTGGAACAGGCACAGGTACTACCGTACGCGATGATTCCTCCGAAGTCACATTTAAGTAACGGGAAGTGGGCTTCTGGCGTGTCGCAGTGTCCGTTTCGAGATATTCGCAGGTACGTAGAAAACCGCGTTATTCCGCGGAAGTATCGCCATCAGGGCCGTTGGAAGCGGCGAGTTTCTTCCG
Source organism: Paenarthrobacter nitroguajacolicus JCM 14115 (assembly GCA_001313365.1). The sequence continues at coordinate 135 of BBFS01000029.1, read as the reverse complement.
TGCGGTAACAGCAAGGTAAATAACGAGACCCACAGCAACAACAGCCAGCCCGACAATGCTCCAAGGGAAGGGTTGGGAGGCGTCAGCGGCAGGCTCGCTGCTGCCCGTTCCCGGCGCCGCGGTACCCGCCGTCGG
>BBFS01000028.1 GCA_001313365.1 Paenarthrobacter nitroguajacolicus JCM 14115 | reverse complement strand
CCTAACTTCGCGCTGGTCTGCGTGGCCCGCGCGCTGATGGCTGTAGGGACCGCGACGGCGTACCCCGTCCGCCGTCGTGATGGTTACCGAGTTGAGCCGGCTAATGAACCTGCCGTCCACGCGGCCATTGGGCCGGATCCAGATGGCGAACACGTCGGCCGCGGCTGTGGGCCCTGTGGTGGGCGGGCTTTTGGTGAGTTTGGTGGGGTGGCAGGCGTTGTTCGCGATCAATGTCCCCCCCATCGCTTTGTTGGCGATGATCGTGGTGTACAAGGTGGCCCCCGGTGGATTCCGGGCGCGAGACCGGCAAGCTCGGGCAACTGATCCGCGATTCCGACATCCCCGGCATCCTCGCGTTCGTCACCTCGCTGATGCTGGCCATGATGGCGCTGCTCAACGTGATGCCCGGCTACCGCTGGTACCTGCTGGGCGCCGCTACGGTGATCGGCGCGCTGTTCGCCTGGCGCGAGCTGCGTTTCCAACCGCCGTTCCTGGACCTCCGTTTGCTGGGCCGGAACCGGCCGTTGCTGCTGGTCTACTTGCTGTTTGTGGTGTTCAGCGGCGTCTATTACTTTGCGTTTTTCGGACTTCCGCAATTGCTGCAGGAGGCGGGAAATTACGACGCCGGCGTGGTGGGCCTGCTGATGCTGCCACTTGCGGCGTTGTCGGTTGTGGTGACGCCACTGACCGTGCGGTTCATTGAGCGCTTCGGCGTGCGTTCCGTACTGATCACCGGGGGTGTTGATCCTGACGATCGCGACCGGCGCACTCGGGTTCCTGACCATGACCCTGTGGGCGCCGTTGGTGTTCGTCCTGACTGCCTTGATGGGCGTGCCGTATGGGGTGGTCAGCACGGCGTCGAACCAGGGCCTTTACGTTTCCGCCCGCCCCCCGGAGAGAGGGGGAGTGGCCTCCGGGATCTTCCAGACCTGCCGCTACCTCGGGGGCCATCACCGCGACAGTATTGATCGGCGTGCTCTATGGCCCGGGCGTGAACCAGGCGAACTGGGGGGGGATCATGGTGCTGGTGATGCTTGGCTCAGTGCTGTGGTGCTGTTGCTGGCTGTGATGTGGCGTAAGCAGCGGTTTAGGGTTCCCGGTGTTTAGGGGTTTAGCGGGACCAGGAGTGCCACCGCCCCGGCAATGGAGAGTGCTGCGCGTGCGTGATTGGCCGGCACCCAGCCTCTCAGGAACCGGCTCCAGTCCTGGCTGCCAGCCTGCGCCAGCCGGTTGTTGAGCGGCACATTGACTGCCATGGTTGAGACGAACCCAGCCAGGCAAGCGACGGCTCCTGCCACCCGCAGCGGGGGTTGGCTCGCCGGATCCACGACGGCGGTAATCACCACAGCAGCTGAGGCGGCAGCCGAGCCGAAGAACAAGATCATGAACGGCAGGGTAACCGCCTTCCGGTTGATGGAGTTCATGGCGGTGACGGCTTCGCTTGCTGGCCGGCTCCTAAGGGCGGGCATCACGAGTGCGGAGAAGGCGAAGTAGAAGCCGCCAACCAGTGCCGAACCAGTTCCTGCCGCCGTGGGTAGCCATGTGCTGAGAGTTGTCATGAGTCCAGTCTGCGCATTCGATTCTGGACTCTGAATAGGTATGACTCTCTTTTTCATACGTGAGCGTCTATGCTGACCGCATGGACCCGTTATCGCAGTTCCTCACAGGACCTCGCGCCCAAGCTGCGTTCGCCTTGCGCGTGGTCATGGACCCTCCGTTTGCCATCGACGTTCAGGACCAGGCCGCCCTCACCGTCATTGTTGCCGTTCGTGGACAAGCTTGGATCGCCGCGGAAGGCGCTGTCCCGGAACGCATGATTCAAGCCAGACGGCCACTGTCCGCGGGCCGGGCCCGTATGTTGTGAGCGATGCACCCGGCAGGCGAGCCACCGTTGTGATCGGGAAAGACCAGTCCTGCCGCACTCCCGAAGGCGAGCATCTGGAGCTCACGTTCTCTCAAGGCGTGCGGACCTGGGGGGGGAATAGCCCTAGCGGGGGGGAGACGGTGCTGCTGATCGGCACGTATCAATCGAAGGCTGCGGCCGGCCAACTGGCCATGGCGGCGCTGCCTGCTGTGGCTGTCTTCGCGGAAGAAGACCTCGACGCCGGCCTGCTGGCCATGCTGGAACGCGAACTCACACACCAAGGCTTGGGGGGGCAGGAAGCGCGCTGGACAGGCTCTTGGATCTTCTCCTGCTGCAGCTCGTTCGCGCCAGCGTCCACCGTGCGGGGCCGGACAATCCAAGCTGGGCAACCGGAACCCGCGATCCAATGGTTGCCCAGGCGCTCGCGCTCTTGCATCAGGATCCGGCGGCGCCATGGACCGTCGCCGCATTGGCGCACAGCTGCCACGTCTCAAGGGCGACCATGGCCGCCCGCTTCCGTACCGCCGTCGGGCAGTCACCCATGGCGTACCTCAGCACGTGGCGGCTGACGCTGGCCGCCGACAGGTTGGCTTCGAGCGATGCGACGACGGCGGTGATCGCCGAAGAGCTTGGCTACAGCAACGCCTTCACGTTCAGCGCTGCGTTCTCTCGCGAGTATGGCGTCAGCCCGAGTGGCTACCGACGATCTGCATCCATCTCCTGAGATAGGGGCCTTCAAACCGCAGGTCTCCACCTTGACTAAATAACTGAGTGTGCTCATAATTGAGTTAAGTCATAAAATCTAGCGCGGGAGAATCCACATGAAAGCCTTCGTCCTCAACCAGTACAAGGAACCCCCTGCAGCAGATCGACGTGCCTGAGCCTGTGCTCGGGGACCACGATGTGTTGGTGGAGGTTCACGCAGCAGGCCTGAACCAGTTGGACGAGAAGATCAGGTTGGGGGGGGAGTTCAAGCAGATCCTCCCGTACAAATTGCCGCAGGTCCTGGGTCACGACGTGGCCGGCGTGGTTCTGCAGGTCGGCCCAGAGGTGCGGCACTTCAAGCCGGGCGATGAGGTCTTTGCGCGCCCAAGCAAAGACAGCATTGGCACGTTCGCTGAACGCATCGCCGTCCCCGAGGAAGACCTGGCTATCAAACCGGCAACCATCAGCATGGAAGAGGCCGGGTCGCTTCCGCTGGTGGCCTTGACCGCTTGGCAGGCGCTGGTAGAGCGGGGATCGGTGCGCCCCCCGGCCAGAAGGTGCTCATCCATGCGGGTGCCGGGGGGAGTGGGCTCCATCGCTATCCAGCTAGCCAAATACCTCGGGGCCACGGTAGCTACTACGGTCAGTGCCGGGAACAAGGACTTTGTTCGGGAACTCGGTGCTGATGTGGTGATTGACTATCGGACCGAGGACTTCGCAGAGATCCTTCACGACTACGACCTTGTCCTGGACAGCTCGGTGGCGAGAACCAGGAGCGCTCGCTGACAGTCCTGAAGCCTGGAGGGAAAGTCATCGGAATTGCCGGGCCTCCGGACGCCGGCTTCGCTCGCCAGCTGGGTGCGAACTTGCTGTTGCGTGGTGTCATGACCCTGCTCAGTTCGGGTGTGCGACGCAAAGCCAAGCGCCTCGGCGTCACCTACGAGTTCCTCTTCATGCAGGCCAACGGCAAGCAGTTGAGGGAAATTGCGGCACTCATCGATGCCGGAGACATCAAGCCGGTAGTGGGACGAGTGGTTCCGTTCGATCAGACCTCCGATGTCCTGGCAGCACTTGAAAAGGGCGGCGTCCGCGGCAAGACCGTCGTCAGCCGTATCTAGCCACAACCATCCGAAACGTCAGGACCAAAACCATGAGCAGTGAACAGCACAATCAGAGCAATTACTTCCAGGTGCCCGCGAAAAACGTGACGGCCAACGGTGTTAGCTACGCGTACCGCGAATTGGGGGCCCAAGGGCGGGGGGGTTCCGGTGGTTTTCCTCATTCATCTTGCCGGGAACATGGACAACTGGGACCCGCGCATCATCGATCCCATCGCCGAAAAACATCACGTGATTACCTTCAGCAACCGCGGTGTGGGGGGGCGTCAACGGGCAGAGTTCCGGACAGCATCGAAGGCATGGCGGACGACGCTGCCACCTTTATCAAAGCCCTTGGTTATCCGAAAGTGGATCTCTTCGGCTTCTCGCTTGGTGGCATGATCGCCCAGTCGCTGGTGATCAAGCATCCCGGGCTGGTCCGCAAACTTGTGCTCGCCGGCACGGGTCCTGCCGGTGGAGAAGGAATCCAGAAGATCATCGGAACCACGTACTACGACATACTCCGGGGGGGTACTTTGACCCGGCAGGATCCTAAGGAATTCCTGTTCTTCAACCGCAACTCTGCAGGCAAACCTGCTGCGCGGGCTTTCATCGAGCGACTGAAAGAGCGCACCACCAATCGCGAGGCACCCGTCAAGCTCCAGGCGTTCCAGACGCAACTGAAGGCCATCCGCAGGTGGGGGGGACTGTCGCCGTCGGCCGATCTGGGCGTCATCACCCAGCCGACGCTGATCGCCAACGGTGACAACGACCGCATGGTGCCTTCGGTTCTGTCGAGCGACATGCGCCGGAGGATTCCCGGCAGCGAGCTGGTCATCTACCCCGACTCCGGGCACGGTGGCATCTTCCAGTTCCATGACAGGTTCGTCCCTGTAGCCCTCGAATTCCTGGGCCGCTGATTTGTCGGGCCGCTGATACGGTAGCTGAATGCAGCCTGCGCCCCAGACACTTGGCCGACGTGAGCGGAATAAGCAGGAAAAGCTTGACCGCATCACCGCGGCCGCACGAGAACTTTTCACCCAGTACGGAGTAGACGAGGTCACCACCCAGCAGGTGGCTGAGAAGGCCGACGTCGGATCGGGAACCTTGTTCTTGTACGCCAAGACCAAGGCGGAGCTACTTCTCCTGGTGCACAACGTGAAATACGCCCAAGCCCTCGACGCGGGAATCGAAGCCGCCTCCACGGAAAAATCGCTGCTCGACGCCGTGATGGCCATCATTCTCCCCATCATCGAGTGCAACCGTGTTCAGATCGAAAACGGCCGCACTTACCTGAGGGAAATCGTCTTCGGCGATCCTTCCGAACCGCACCATGCAGAGGCGTTGTCTCTCACGATCCGTACTGAAGCGGCCATTGCCGGGATTTTTTCACGGGATGAGCAGCTGGTTGCCCGTGATCCGGAGAAGCTGGCCCGGATCGTCTCATCGATCATGTTCATCAGCATGACGTCATCAGCCAACATCGGACACACGGACGCCCAGGTTGGCGACGAGATCCGGGATCAGATCAGCGTGCTCCTGGGCGCCTGACTTTGAGTGGGCTGGTCGCTTGCCGAGTGGGCCTTAGCGGTTGAGGAACGCCTCGTGCTGGCGGTGCGCTTCCGCCACCTGCTCGCGGATCTGCTCCACGTCCTTGGCCTTGTTCCTGTACTTCAGCGGCATCTGCACGATCTGGGCTTCTTCCGCAGTCAGGGCCCTGTAGATACGCTCGCGCTCGTTGGCATCAGCCGTGTAGTCGAGGTCGAGGTAGTTGACGGCGTGGCGGCGGGCGTTGTTGATGGCAGTCTGGGCCTTGCCGGCCGGGCTGAGGAGCGAGAGCACCACGGTAATGATCAGGGTGCCGATGATGACGCCGAGCGAGAGGCCCGTGGTGATTTCGATGACGTTGACGTGCTCGCCGTCGTTGATGAACGGCAGGTTGTTCTCGTGCAGGGCGTGCAGGATCAGCTTGACTCCGATGAACGCGAGGATGGCTGCCAGGCCGTAGGAGAGGTAGATGAGGCGGTCCAGCAGTCCGTCGATGAGGAAGTACAGCTGGCGCAGGCCCATCAGCGAGAAGGCCGTGGCGGTGAACACGATGAAGACGTTCTGAGTGAGGCCGAAGATTGCCGGGATGGAGTCGAGGGCGAAGAGGATGTCCGTTCCGCCGATGGCTACCATCACCAGCAGCATGGGAGTCAGGGCCCTCTTGCCGTTGACCATGGTGAAGAGCTTGTCGCCGTCGTACTTGTCCGTGGTGTGGAAGAACTTCTTGGCGAGCCGGATGATGAAGTTGTTGGCCTGGTTGTCGCCGTGGTCGCCGGGTTTGAGGAGGTTGCCGGCCGTCAGGAGCAGAATCAGCCGAAGATGTAGAACACCCAGGCGAACGAGTTGATCAGCGCGGCACCCAGGAAGATAAAGCCTGTCCGGGCGATCAGCGAGAAGACGATGCCGAAGAGCAAGACCTTCTGCTGATCCTCACGGGGGGGAACCCGGAAGCTCGCCATGATGATCAGGAACACGAAGAGGTTGTCTACCGAGAGGGCCTTCTCCGTGATGTAGCCGGCGAAGTACTCGGACCCCATTTGGCCGCCGCCGAAGATCAGCACCAGGATGCCGAAGGCCACTGCCAAGCCCACGTAGATGCCGGACCACACGGCCGCTTCCTTCAAGGTGGGGACGTGTGCCTTCCGGATGTGGAAGAAGTAGTCGAAGGCGAGCAGCGCCAAAATAACGACGATGGTGATGCCCCCCCAAATGAGGGGAGAGACAGTCATGTGATCCTGCTTTCGTGAGGTGCGGCGTGGTACTCACCGAGGGTCAGAACTTCTGGGCTCAAATTTACCGGCTTCGTTGCGGCGGGTGCTAACTGGATGACACTGCGCTGGTCAGGAAAGTACTTGACAATTTGGAAAGTACTTTCCTAAAGTCAGGTCATTGGAAGCGACAAGTTGGGGGGGGAATCATGAACGAGAACACAGGCAGCGTGTCAGCAGCTGAAGCGCGCGAACTTCTGGCTAAGGCGGATTCGCTGGGCGCAACATCAATCAACGCTGCAGCTTGGCCGGTCGCCGTCACTTTCACGAGCCTCGCAATCATGGGTTCTCTGCTGATGATCGGTATGCACATCGTTGCCCACACCGGATACGGGGCGGCCCTTCTGGCCTGTTCAGTGGGCGCCTGGGGGGGTGCGATCACAGCGTGCATCTGGCCCATGTTCCAAAGGTCAACGAAAGCTGGCTTCACCAAACGCTTCCTCACATCCCTCATCGCCTACTTCGCTCTGTACGTTGTGGCGCTTGTTGGCGGTGCGTACTTCTTCCCGAACGGTAACCTCTGGTTCTACATCCCGGCCGCTATCGCCCTGGCTGCCATCGGCCTTGCCGCCGCCTTCCGTGAGCTGCGCGCGTGAGCACGCCCCCCCCAGAACACCCCGCGGCACAAGCTCAACGAGCTCGTCCACTCGCCAGTCCGTTTCTCCATCATGGCGGCCCTCTCCAGCTGAGTCGTTGGACTTCAAGGACCTGCGAGACGCCATCCAGGTGAGCGACTCCGTGTTGAGCAAACAGCTCTCAATTTTGGAGAAGGCCGAGTTCGTGAAGATCAAGAAGAGCTTCGCCGGCAAGATGCCTCGGACGTCGGCTAGCCTGACGGCTGCCGGCCGGGATGTATGGGCGGTGCACTTGCAGACGCTGCGGGAGATTGCTGGCGGCTAAAGCACCGCGATCGGTGCGGAAAGCACGACGCCGGGACTCGTGTTGGGGGTCAGAGTGTCTTCCGCAATCTGGCGCTATTCCCGAAGCTGGCCAGGCGCGGTTTCGCGTAGAGCCACGCGAGGAGTCCGAGGAGCGGGAGTACAAAAAGTAGGACCACCCAGAGCACCCGGGTGGTTTGGTCGAGACGAATCTCGCTGAGCACATCAAAGACTGCCCAGATGATTGCAGCCATAACGAAAATAGCGGAGGCTCCCGCCAACAACACGAAGATCCATTGCCAAGCTTCCACGTCGTCCCCCCTCGACCAGATGGTCCGATCAAGCTAACACCTCTGCTAGCCGCGGAGTAGCCCCCTTGCCGCGGCTCATCTCGTGCGTTAACACAAAGTACGACGGCGTAGGTGCCCTTAGTGCGGGCAGCTTAGCTGACGCTGACCAAGACTTGGTCGATGCGGGGGAGGAGGCCCGGCCTGCCGTTGCCCAACCTCACCGCACCCATGGGACGCAAGCCCTCCACGGCACGGGTCACGCAGGGGGGGTAGAGCTTGGCTGATCCCCATCCTGAGCGGCAGGTGTTGCGTCAGCACTCCAGATTGCTAGTCCATCTCCCGGCAAGGAAACGAGCAATAGGCCGTCTGGCCCGGCAAGCGTCCAAGCCTCGTATCGCTCGTCTGGCAGAACATCGATGGTGCTTCCGTCTGAGAATTCCATGTGAAGAGCGCCGGCTTCGATAGCGAGTTTCTGTAGGCGGGGGGGCGAGACTTCCGTTAAGCAAACAGGAATGCCGGCTTAGCTTTTCCCGGCGTCGTCATGTGACAGCAGGAACTTGCGGAGGAGATCCGCCAAGTTCGACATTTCGCTCTTCGACAGTCCGCGGAGCATTTTCTTTTGGTTTATCACGTGGTGTTCGACTACCTCGTCCGCGAGGCTTCGCCGTCTGGCGTGAGACTGATTAAGAGTTGCCGACGATTGTGCGGGTTGGTTTCACGGCGGACTAGCCTCGTGCAACAAGACGATCCACGCGGTTCGTCATGGCAGCTGAACCGACCATCGTAAGACTGGCTAGCTGCCCGGACGTCAAGGGCCCCTCGGCAGCAGATCGCCGCAAGGTTGCCAGGACATCAAACTCCCAGGCTCAAGTCCGAATTGACTCATGAACTCCTGAAGATCCAACGAGGCCAAGCGGCTCGCCCTTGTAAGTCGACCCATGACTCCCATGGAAGTCACGTCTAGGTCAGGCCGCTCACGCTGCCATTGTTCGAGGATCCTGTCGACCGCATCTTGCTCCATAGCCACTCCTGTGTTTGACCTCAAACACTACATCACCTACATTGTTCATTATCGAATAGTTCGATGTCGAAATATACTGAGGTGAACAGTGAACGAGTTGAGTGTGCCGAAAGCAATCCTCGCCAGGCGGTCTGTTCGGCACCTATTGCCCACGCCGGTAGGGAAAGACGTTCTGGATCGGATTACCAGATTGGCCATGGAAGCACCTTCAAGCTGGAACCATCAGTCCCGTTCGGTGGTCATCGTGAATGACACCGATGCGCGGGCTGCTCTCGTTCGAGCTACCGGTGGGCAACGTGCCGTGGCCCAAGCGCCGGTGACTCTTGTCTTTGTCGGGGGGGAGCTCGACCATCCAGAAGCTGACCATTCCACCATGCATGAAGTGGCAATTGACCGGGGGGGTGCTTGGTCCGCTGAGTACGCCGAAACCTCCGTGTTCACTGCTCGGACGTTTCAGCAAGGCTGAAGGATAAGGGTCTCCTGCGTGAATACGCAGTCAAGGACGCAATGATTGCCGCCTCATTCTGCATGCTGGCCGCTCAGTCAGAAGGGCTGGCGACAGCTCCCATGAACGGATGGGAAGAGCAAGCGGTGAAGCAAGTGATTGGCATTGAAGATCGAGACGACCTCGCAATCGCTCTCGTAATGGCACTCGGATATGCCGACCATGTTCCCGCCCACCCGGGCCGCCTGAGCGACAAGCACATTTTTGACAACAATTACGGCCAATCGGCCGCATTTCCGGACAACAAACAACTAGGGGTAGTTCATGGAGAACCTGATTCAGGTAGCTGGAATCATAGACCAAGCGGAGGCTGACCTGCTCGTCGGGTGTGGCGTGGACTGGCTGGGGGTTTCCACTTCGTTTGCCGTCAGGTATGGATGACATCTCTGAAAGCGATGCACACTCCATACTGCGACGCTTACCTGCAGACCGCGCAGGAGTGTTGGTCAGCTATTTGACCGATGCGGACGAAATTGCGAAGTACTGTGATTGGTTGGGATTCTCAGCAGTTCAGCTTCACGGCGAGGTAAGTGTCACCGAGATTTCGAAGTTGCGACGCCTGCGTCCCGATCTCGGTGTGCTCAAGTCGTTGATCGTTCGTGAGAGCAACATAAAAGAGTTGCTCACCCAAGTTGACGCTACCCAAGAGCACGTGGACATGTTCATCACGGATACATTCCACGAGGCCACGGGCGCGAGGGGTGCCACTGGTCGAACGCATGACTGGTCAGTTAGTGCGCAGCTTGTGGCGCGATCAGAGAGGCCGCTAATGCTGGCCGGTGGGCTGACCCCCCCCGAAAACGTGGGAGATGCGATCCGAGCAGTTCAACCGGCTGCGGTTGACGCTCACACAGGATTGGAGGGGGTAAACAAACGAAAGGACCTGGACAAGGTCACTCGATTTGTCAGCGAGGCTAGGATCGCATTCGCTGAAAGCCAAGCAAATTGAACAGGGCAGCCACGAGCGCTTCGACTGACTACGTGGTTCCACGTCAAGTTCATGTATTACCAGCGAGTGCGAATCTAATGGACGCGCAAACGAGAATCCGGGATCGGGACGCAACGCGCCAGGTGTTCATTACGCAATCCCGTCGGATCCTTAGATTGCTTTTGGAAGCCGGTGTTGGCCTCCTGCCGACCGAACCCAAAGCAGTAATCACACCCGCTGGTCATGTCTTTGAAGGACAGACGCTCACCGAGAGAGTTTGCGCGGTTTCTGTTGTCCGTGCCGGGGAGAGCTTTGAGCACGAATTATGGTCCATTGCTCCCGAAATGCGTTTGGGCAAGATCCTCATCCAGCGAGACAAGACAACCAAAGAGCCACAGCTGTTCTACTCACATTTACCCCCTAGAAGTCGGAGACCAACATGTCCTGCTACTTGAGCCAATGCTGGCAACGGGCGGTTCACTCATGACCGCGCTTGCGGTTCTCGAATCCGTCGGGGTCAGTAGCCCACGGGTAATTGTCTTGAATCTGTTGTCGTCGCCTCAAGGGCTTGAACGGGTCCTGTCAGCGCACCCGGAGATCGATATTGTCACGGCGTCGGTTGAGTCAAGGTTGGATGCCAATGCGTTCATGGTGCCAGGAATCGGTGATTTCGGTGACCGCTTCTTTGGTACGGATGGTCCCAGACCATGAGGGCTTCGCCGTCAGATTTAGTGATCACTGCATTCGCGCCCATCGTGTGGGGGGGGTCCACGTATCTGATAACCACTCAATTTCTTCCGGCCGATCGTCCGTTGTTGGCCGCTACGATCCGTGCTCTGCCAGCTGGCTTGGTCCTGATGTTGGCAACACGCACCGTGCTCCGAGGCAGTTGGTGGTTCAAAGCTGCTGCCCTTGGGGCGCTGAATATCGGGTTGTTCTTCTTCTTGTTGTTCTTCACTGCTTACGAGTTGCCAGGCGGAGTCGCAGCGCTCGTGATGTCCATACAGCCGTTGTTCGTACTGCTTCTTGGGGGCCGTGTTGCTGGGGGGAGAAGATTCGCGCTGCGCACATTCTTGCCTGCGCCGTAGGGGCTCTGGGTATAGGCCTGCTTGTTCTGCGATCGGAGGCAGCACTCACGGCCGTCGGCATTCTTGCCGGGCTGGTGGGGGGGCTCTGAGTATGGCAACGGGAATTGTGCTCACCAAGAGGTGGGGGCGTCCGCCGGGGGGTTGGTCTTCTTGGCTTTACCGGTGTGCAGCTTGCCATGGGCGGGGTGATGCTTTTACCGGTGGCGTTAGTGGCCGAAGGGCTGCCGCAAGAACTCTCGAGCCTCAACCTGGCGGGCTTCGCGTTCTTGAGTATTGTCGGGGCATTGCTGGCATACGTTGTCTGGTTCCGAGGGATCGAGCGCCTTCCGGCTCTGGCCGTCTCGTTCTTGGGGGTTCCTAAGTCCTCTGGTGGCCACCTTCCTCGGATTCGCGTTCCTAGGGGGAGTCGCTCACTCCCCCTTCAGCTTGCGGGCGCTGTTCTGGTCCTGGCATCGGTGCTTTTCGCTCAGAGATCCCCCCCTACACTCTAAAGCGGGAGAATCCGCAAAAGGCCTCTCTGCGCTGACGATACGCCGTCAGTTAATGCAGGTTGGGGGGGCCACAAACTACTAAATCGTCATTTCATGGAATCGGACAAAACATGCTTGCCAAAATTCATAGCTCTGCGTCTTTGATCGACATGTTGGACCGGCAGGTTCGACTACGTCCCCATGCGCTGGCCGTCAAGGACGGGTTGAAGGAACTGACCTTTGGGGAACTTAAGCAGCGCAGCGAAATCGTTGCACTGAACCTCAGAAAGGCACAATACTCGCCGGCAGAGGACAGGATCGTCGGGGTACTCATGGAGCACTCCATCGATCTCATCGTCACGGTTTGGGGGGGATCTTGAGGGCGGGCTACGCGTACCTGCCTCTGGAACCGGACTACCCGGAGGAACGGTTGGTTGAGATGCTTGAGGATTCGCAGGCAAGCGTTGTCGTAAGTCATCGCAACTTGGGCAATAGCCTCTCGGGCAGGTTGCGCTCGGCAGTTCAGATGTCCGATTTGCAGGACCTGTCGCAGTCAATTGTGAAAGGCCCAAAGCTGGCTGGCCCTGCCCTTGAGAACCTAGCTACGTAATTTACACGTCAGGCAGCACGGGCCGGCCTAAGGGCGTTGCGATCGAGCACGGCTCCATCTCCCACCAAATTCGTTGGTTGGAATCAGCCGGCCACCTCAGTCCAGAGGCTGTGGTCCTCCACAAGACACCTATCAGCTTCGACGCCGCACAGTGGGAGTTGTTGGCTAATGCTGCCGGTGCCTGCATTGCGGTGGGCCAGCCGGGGGGGCTTTACCGGGACCCTGATGCGCTGATTGATGCCATGAGCGCCAACTCCGTAACGACTCTACAGGCAGTCCCCCCCACCCTCCTTCGGGCGTTGGTGGACACCCAGCGTTTGGCGACCCTGACTAGTCTCAGCCATATCTTCAGCGGTGGGGGAGGCTCTCAGTGAAGTGCTCGCACAGGATGTTTTAGCTGAGGTTCCTCATGCCCGTTTGACTAATCTGTACGGCCCCCCCACGGAGTGCACAATCAACGTCACCAGCCATACGGTCACAGCTTCAAGGTCCCGAAGCGGAGCTCGCACTGTGCCGATAGGTCGACTGATTCCAGGCTGCAGCTTCCTAATAGTTGACGAGGGAATGATCCCTGTCAGCGAAGGGGGGGAGTCGGGCGAACTACTCGTCGGTGGACCGCAATTGGCGCGAGGGTATCTCCACCGCCCGGAACTCACAGCTGAGCGATTCGTAACCGTAGCCGGACGTGGACCACAGATCTACTATCGAACAGGCGATATCGTCAGCCAGGATGAGGACGGACTGTTTCGTTTCGAAGGCCGCCGGGACAGTCAAGTAAAACTCCACGGCCACCGAATTGAGCTCGACGAAGTAAGCCACAGAATTGAAGAGCATCCCTGGGTCCGGCGAGCGGCCACGTTGGTTGTAGAAGACAGCCGTACTGGTCGGGATTCGCTCGTGGCTTGCGTTGAGCTCGACGCCCGACGGGCCGCGCTAATGGATCAGGGCCATCATGGTTCCCATCATCAATCCAAGGTTGGTCGCGTTCAGGTGCGAGCTCAATTGTCAGATCCCGGGGTCAGGACGGACGATGAACTCCGGGGGTAATCGCCGGATTGCTTTGGATAACAGTGCTGGAACCCAAAATCAGCGCCGACGTACATTTGCCCGCAAAACATACCGGCATTTCGACGGGGGGGAGACGTGGCTCGCGATGACATCGTCGGCACGTTGACCGAGAGGCCTGGAATCGTCGCCCCCTGGAGATCCTTCCGTTTTGTCTTTGACACAGCTCGGCGAGCTACTGCGCTGGTTCGGGCAATTTCACAGCCCCGAACGACTCCTCCCGAAATTTTCTTATGCCTCGCCGGGAGCACTCTACGCGACACAATTATTTATCTCCGTGCGTAACATCCCGGGGGGGATCCCGGACGGCACGTACTACTACCACCCCATCCACCATCAGTTGTACGAATCGGCGTCGTATGCCGGGCCTGTCAGCAACATGCTCGCACTGGACCTCAACTCACGTTTCATCTTCTTGGACGTCGGGACGCCATCGAAGGCGTTTACAAGGTCAATGTTCGTGAGGTTCTGGAATTAGAAGCCGGTCATATGGTTGGGATGCTTGAGGAAGCGCTCGCAGAGCAAGGTTTGTCGCTACGACCTGCTATTTTCAATGATTTGCTCCAGGTGCATCTTCAACCCGCTGGCTCAGATGTTTACTTAGGTACGTTTGAGGTTTCGCCGGGACATGCTGGGGGGGACTTCCCGGAAATGGTCACGTACTACGTCCAGTCTCATGGAAGTGGCGTGCAAGGACTCGATCCGGCTTATACAAGTTTCGTGATGGACAGCTTCATGAGATTGGTTCACTTGGTATTGAGCCGACACACGTCATTGCAATTAATCAGGAAGTGTTTACCCGGTCCTCGTTTGGCATTTCGATGGTCACACAGGCACCTGGCACTGGCTGGAGTACATTGCGCTGGGCCGCGCGCTTCACCGGCTCCAGAATAACCAGTCCGGGCTTGGTCTTATGTCCGCCGGGTACAGCTCCAAAACGGGCAACCCGCTGCCGGCATCCGTTCGTCTGGATTGGTTGCTGAAAGGCACTGGCGAAGTACCTGGAGCATCGTACTTTGCTCTTGGCGGGAAAGTTTCGCAGAACCAGATTGATAGCGAGGGCATGGATGAGACAAAGTCCACATGCGCGGCCCGGCTGAGATGATCAGGGATGACCTCAGCCGCACCCTACCTCATTACATGATTCCTGCACGCACGCTTGTGATGGATTCCCTTCCTCTGAGCCCCAATGGAAAGGTTGATCTACAGTCGCTCCGTGTAGGAGTCCAGCGGGAAACGTTCCGACCGACAAGGCGGCTTGTACATCCACGTAGTCGCACCGAACGCTGGCTCGCCGGCTTGTGGTCCCAATTTCTCAATTACAAAGATGTGTCAGCCGAGGATGACTTCTTTGCAATGGGAGGGGGGGACTCGCTGACTGCTGTCAGCCTCGTCAACCGCATTAATAAGCAGCGCAACGCAAGTTTGAAGGTGCAGACTCTTTTCAGGCATTCAGTACTCCGCGAACTCGCAGCGCAAGTAGACGCTGCACGGCAAGATGACTCGCGCTTGATAAAGCTCAATACTTGCACGGCGGGCAGGGCAGTCTTTTGCTGGCCGGGATTGGGCGGTTCGCCCATGAACTTGCGCGCCCTAGGAGCCTTGATTTCGGAGCGCCCACTTCTGGGGGGGTGCAAGCCTGGGGGGGATCAATGCTGCCGAGGAGCCCTTCGCCAACATCAACTCAATGGCCCGGGCAGACATTGACCAGATCCTGCAAGTGCAGCCGCATGGCCCTATACGCTCTGGGGGGGATATTCCTTTGGTGCAAGGGTGGCATTTGAAGTCGCTTGGCAACTCGAGCAAGCTGGGCACGTTGTAGACCGACTTGTGCTGCTATGTCCCGGCAACCCGATGATCGAAGGCGCCACGTCCGCGACACAGCGCACTACCAGCTTCAGTGACGCGATCTATTTGCGAATCCTCTATTCGGTCTTCGCTGGAACGATCCGTGGAGAGAAGGTCGAGCAGTGTCTCAGCGAGGTACATGACGAGGGCTCCTTCGTGGCCTTCATGGCTGCGTCGATGCCCAGGCTGGAATCAAATGTGGTCCGTCGCATCGTTCGTATCGTCGATCGTACCTTCCAATTCGAGTACACATTTGAAGAGTTGGCAGGCAGGAAACTCAATGCCAAAGTTGCCATAATCAAGGCCGCAGGTGATGACTATTCGTTCCTCGATGCTTACCCAAATTACTCGGCTGTTACCCCATATGTTCGCACTCTGAAGGGCGACCACTACAGCCTGCTAGCGGATGACGTTGACGAGCTCGTTCAAGCTATCGGTGCGATTGAACTTGATGCGCCACAGGACGTAAAAAGAATCTCTGATGACCCACCAACACCGTTGGATGAGGCAGACCTTGTCATCTTGTAGGGACGGTAGACCATGCCCGCAGTAACTATGGCAAAAGGAAATGGCGTGTCGCCCTTGAATGTTGTTATCAGCCCGGAAGTCGCAGCTGCGCTCGAGGATAGGAGTCCGGTTGTGGCGCTGGAGTCCAATGTGGTGACGCACGGTTTGGAATATCCTCGCAATGCGGAGGCAGCCATCAAAGTACAGGATGCGGTGCGGCGGGGGGGCGGGGGCTGTTCCCGCCACTATTGGCATCGACAACGGTCAAATACTCGTGGGCATGACCGATGGCTCATTGAGCGTTTCGCAACAGGTAAGGGCATCCCCCAAAGTCAGCAGCCGAGACATGGGTCATGCACTTGCAGCCGGTGGCATGGGTGCCACCACAGTGGCATCATCCATGGTTGCTGCCCATGCAGCTGGCATTAAGCATTTCTGCTCGGCGGGAATCGGAGGTGTCCACCACGCGTCCAGACAACTATGGATATTTCATCAGACCTGATTCAATTTACCCGCACACCCATAATGGTTGTTTGTGCGGGCGCCAAAAACATCCTGAATCTGCCAATGACTTTGGAATTTCTGGAGACGCAGTGCGTCCCAGTCGTGTCCTTCCGCTCGGATGACTTCCCAGCCTTCTACTGCCGCAGCAGCGGAATTAGAAGCCCACAACGAATCGATGACGCGGCACTTCTGGCTGCAACGGCAGAGCGACACTGGGCGCTGGGCAATTCGACAGCCGTTGTGGTGACGACACCGCCCAGGCACGAAGATGCAATCGACTTTTCAGAGGCACAGGCGGCTGTACAGGATGCCCTGCAGGCAGCCCAGAGAGCTGACATCGTCGGGAAGGATGTTACTCGGTTCCTCATGCGGGCTATTGATCGCGCAACAAATGGGCGGTCATCAGCTGCGAACGAGGCTGTTCTCATCAGTACTGCAGAGGTCGCAGGACAACTTGCCTCCTACGCAACCAGGCCGGATGCCCTTGTTCCAGGGGACGGGCAAAAGTCCTAGTGGTGGTCCTCACTGGTACCGCGAACGCTAGGGCACGGGACCACACCCGACGTGCCGACATCGTCGTTTCGAGAAGCTCGTGAAGGCAGCGCTCTTCGATCTTGACGGCACTCTCCTTGATACTCCTTCCATGATCGTGGCTGCGCTAAGAGAGGAAACGATCCGAGTAACCGATACGATTCGTGCCCTCGTCGGTCTCCCCCCTTAGACGATATTGCTGAAGCATTGGCCGACAAGGATGCCGATCACGCACACCGTATCGCTTCCGGCTATAGACGCAGGTACATAGAACGAATCGTTCCGACAGGGGTAGGTCTGGTCTTCCCTTTTGTGGAAGTCGGCTTGAAGCAACTTCGGGAAGCTGGATGGTCGATTGGTGTCGTTACCAGCAAGAATCACCAGGGGGCTCTTGAGATCCTAGCCAGCGCTGGCCTGGTGTCAGCCATAGACCTGGTCGTAGGTGCGGATGATGTGGCAGATCCAAAGCCCCCCCACCCGGCACCGATCCTGGCTGCGTTGGAAAGACTTGGGGTTCCACCGAAGTATGCCGTGATGGTCGGCGACTCGCGCTATGACATCCAGTCAGGAGGAAGGGCCGGCGTTAGGACTATAGGTGTCAGCTACGGAGTAGGTAGGGCGTCAGATCTCGCAGAAGCAGGAGCCGGAAGCGTGCACGGAAGTTTCCAGGGCGCAGTGGGGGGGAATTGGGCAAGTGTTTCCCAACTCATGGGCGCAGGACATTCGCAGCCATCGCGACCGAACGTAAAGGTTTCTAGTACTTGTCTGCCAGCAGACAGGATCCCGTGGCGACTGTGCACCTATGGGTGATTGATATATCCAGACTTAGTCGACAGTCCCTTGAGGTCGCCAAGATGCTGCTGACTGAGCCGGAGCTTCGCCGACTCGATAACCTGGCTTCCGCTAGTGCGCAGGAGACATTTACGCTCGGGCATAGCCTGACGCGGCTAGTTGTCGGGCGTGAATTTCACGTTCCCGCGACCGCCGTGCGAATTGCCCAGTTCTGCGAAACGTGTGGGGGGAGCGCATGGTCGACCAAGCATCGAGGGTTTGCCTATTCACGTTTCGATCGCGCACTCAGGCGGTGTTGTAGCCGTGGCCACCTCTCGAAATAGCGAAATCGCAGTGGATTGTGAGGAGTTTCCGCCCCCCCGTGTGCACAACCTTGAGAGCCTGGGAATCCTGCTCTCAGCTGGGGCGGATCAGATCGACCAACGGTTTGCAGTAACCCGGTGGACCGTTCACGAGTGCCTGGTCAAGCTTGGCAGACGAGGTCTCGGAGACGTGACGCCGTTGAATTTCAACTACCGCCGGAACATGGACGACCTCATGATGGCTGGGGGGGATGTCTACTTCAGATCTGTGTTGGTGAGCGACGCCGTCGTCACGGTCGGTGTCTTAGAACCCTTTCGCCTGATCGTTCAGAGCGGTCAATTCTTGTTCGAGAGTTGACCGCAAGGTCTGCGGATAAGAGCAAACAAACCTGACCGCCGCCAAGGGGGGGCTGACCGGGTCCGATTGACTACGGCGGCAGCAGCAGCACTGGCAACCACTACATCGACAACAACACCTTCTACTCCCCCCCGTCGCGCACCTTGCTGGACATGACTGGCCCGCAGGAGGTCCCCCCCAACAACCTCTTCTCGCACGGGGTGGCAGCCTCAAGACGTCTTCGGCTTGTTATGGAAAATGCGTACTTTGGCGGTATGTTGCCGCCCGCCGGTGACAAGAGTTCCGTGTTGGGTGCCCCCCCAGGTCGGCAGCCAGTGCACCGATCACGCTGAGGGTCTGGTTCAGGGGGGATTCAGAGGTTGCCGACGATGGTGGTGTCGTTCCTGGGATTCCTGAGCCCGCTCGTAGCTACGAGTACTCGGGTTCGTATTCCTGGGGAAGGCGTTGTCGGGGTTGCAGTTAGTTGGGGTGGTGTTCGTGCGCCGCTTGTTCCGCGCAAGCAGGTGAAATTGGCATATCGGAACTTGATTCCAGCTGCCTCGTTGGCCTCGGCTGTCTGAACGGACAGTTCTTGAGCGCCGTGTGCAGGGGCTTTGTTTATTGTCTCTCCTACCCAATACCCTGGCGATGTGAATACATTCGATGGGGGGGAAGTCGGGAGCACAGTGCTCCCTGAAGGGCTTTACGAACTCCTGCAAACGAGGCGTCTGGAAGCCAAGCTCGCGCTAGTCCCGGAACTCAGCGCTACAGTTGATGCGATTCACGAAGACGACGCCCCGGACGTACTCTCTCGCCACATCGCCGAAGTAGTCAGGGAGGCGCTCACGGCTGCCAAGCCGGAGGAACGCGTCAAGCTAGCCAACCGGCTCCTGTCCCAGGTACAGGCCGACAACCAGATTACCCCCCCTGGCCCTCGTCAGCTGCTCTCGTTGCACCGACTGGACGCCTTAAAGCGCCGCCAACTCAGACGGCCCACCACGAAACTCAGTGATTCTGCGCTGCTCACCAATGGCAAAGAAGATCCCAATCTTGCAGCTGAACTTCGATCCGAAATTGAATCGGCAAACACAGTCGACCTGCTTTGCGCCTTTGTGCGATGGACAGGTCTGAGGCTTCTCCAGCCAGCCCTTGAAGAGTTGCGAGATCGCGGTGTGAAGTTCAGGGTTATCACGACCACCTACATGGGAGCCACCGAGCGTCGGGCCATCGACGAGCTCGTTCGCCGTTATGCCGCTGAAGTGAAGATCAGCTATGAAACGCAGGCAACGCGCCTACACGCCAAGGCCTGGCTCTTTCGTCGGGACACCGGCTTTGACACAGCTTACGTTGGCAGTTCGAACCTGAGTCAAGCTGCGCTCCTAGACGGTCTTGAATGGAACGTTCGGCTGAGTTCGGTTGCGACGCCTGCTCTGCTCAAGAAGTTCGAGGTCACTTTCGACAGCTATTGGGAACAACGGGCATTCCAGAGTTATGACCCCGATCGTGACGGCGACAAGCTGGATGCTGCGTTGGAACGCAGCGGGGGGGTAAGCGGACGGCTGCTCCAGATGACGTCACAGGCCTCGAAATCGTGCCGTTTCTTCATCAGGAAGAAATGCTTGAAGACCTCGAAGCTGAGAGGTCAAAGGGATTCAACAGGAATCTTCTGGTGGCCGCTACCGGGACAGGTAAGACAGTCATTGCAGCGCTAGATTACAAGCGCCTCTGTGAAGCGGCGGGCAGGCCCTTAACCCTGCTCTTTGTGGCTCACCGACAAGAGATCCTGAAGCAATCCCTAAGAACCTACCGAAACGTCATGCAGGATGGCGCCTTTGGTGAACTCTTCGTGGGTGATCACAGGCCGCAGCGGTGGACGCATCTCTTTGCTTCAGTGCAGTCTCTTGCGTCGCTTGGGATCGACAAGTTTGAGGCCAAGGAGTTCGACGTCGTCGTCATCGACGAGTTCCACCATGCGCTGGCACCTACATATCGCCAACTACTCGAGTTCCTGCAACCCCAGCAGCTCCTAGGCCTGACTGCTACGCCGGAACGCGGCGATGGTGGCAACGTCGCCAATGAATTCTTCGAGGGGGGGCGAACGGCCAGCGAGCTACGTCTTTGGGACGCGTTGGATGCCGACTTACTGGTTCCGTTCCATTATTTCGGTGTCTCCGATGATGTCGATCTCAGCCAGGTGGAGTGGAGGCGTGGGAACTACGACACCTCGCAACTCGACCGGCTGTATACGGGCAACGACGCCCGCGCCGCCAAGGTCATTCGGGAGCTTCGGGACAAGGTCGTCGGCACTGAACACATGCGCGCTATTGGCTTCTGCGTCTCCGTCCAGCACGCCCACTACATGTCGAAGGTGTTCAACGACGCCGGTATCCCGTCGGTTGCGGTTGACGGTGGCACCGATGAAGCTGCGCGTACCGGCGCTTTGGAACAGCTTCGCAACCGAGAGATCAAGTGTATTTTCGCCGTGGACATTTTCAACGAGGGCCTTGATGTCCCCGAAGTGGACACCATCCTCATGCTGCGGCCTACGCAAAGCGCCACAGTCTTCCTGCAGCAGTTGGGTCGTGGGTTGAGGCGAGCGGACGACAAGGCCGTACTAACGGTCTTGGATTTCATTGGCCAGCAGCGCCGAGAGTTCCGTTTCGATCTGCGTTACAGAGCGCTTACCGGCTATGGACGAAAGCAACTCGAAAAGGCTGTCGAGGAAGAATTCCCGTATCTTCCATCAGGGTCCCAAATTGTGCTGGACCGCGTGGCGCAGAAAGTCGTGTTGGACAACATTAAAGCCCAGCTGCGCTTCAATCGGAATCAGTTGGTCAGAGACGTGGCCTCGTATGGGGGGGAAATCGAGCTCGCCGCATACTTACGTGAATCAGGCAACGACCTGAAGACGATCTACCGCTCGACCCGTGACTCGTGGACAGGCTACCTTCGCCAAGCCCAGCTCATTGAGGGATTTTCTGGTCTTGAGTCAGTGCTCAAAGGTGTCCACCGCGATCGTTCAAGTGCCCACGAAAAGAAGCTCCTTGGGCGGATGGCTGCTCTCATCCACATCGACGATCCGGAACGGGCGGAAGCGTATTCCATGCTCGTGGATGCCGACGCACCCCCCCGCTATTCACAGCTGAGCATTCGGGAACAGACTTATGCGCGAATGCTGTTTTACACGCTTTGGGACGATGGCGGCGATTTCAAGACCTACGACGACGGTCTCGACCACCTTCGCCAATACCAATTTGTCTGCAGCGAGATTCGCCAGATCGTCCGTTTGGGAGTGATGGCCTCGAAGCACGCGGCCAAGGGCTTAGGTGCCGGGCTTCAACACATACCCTTGTTGTCTCATGCGACATACCGACGTGAGGAAATTCTAGCGGCGCTTCAGTATGGGTCGCTGGAGCTGGGAAAGAATGTTCAGCACCGCGAAGGTGTGGCCTGGTGCCCTGCAACGGCGACCGACGCTTTCTTCGTCACGCTCAACAAAGATGACCGGAAGCACTCGGCAACCACGATGTACAAGGATTACGCGATCAGCCCGGAACTATTCCACTGGGAGTCGCAAAACAGTACTGCGCCATCCAGCCCGGTTGGAAGGCGTTATTTGGATCGGAAGCTGCACGGCTCTCAGATCCTTTTGTTCACGCGCGAAACTGCTGAGGACGAAACAGGCTTGACCGTTCCATACACCTGTCTTGGGCCGGTTGACTATGTCGAGCATTCAGGCGAGAAGCCCATCGCGATTACCTGGAAGTTGCAGCGCCAGATGCCGGCGGACGTTTTCGCAAAGGGAGCGGCAGTGGCGCAGTAGACCTTCAAGAAATCCAGGGGTGAGGGCTCGCGGAGAGCGTCCCAGTACGATGGCGAGCAGATGGGGGAGGTCAATTGCGTGGGTCAACTGTGGAATGGACTCTGACGGGAGTCGCGGTCAGGGTCACTATGCCGGATAATATGTTCGAGCGCCAGTGGATTAAGTGTCGGCAAGTCGGACCCTGAACCGGTGCACTTGCTTTTATCTCGTAGAGAAGTCCGTCGACAGCAGTCTCGGAACTCTAAAGAGCCTGTCCGCGATGTCCCCCCCGTACAGGTCCGGGGTGCTGAGCCCTCGAGCCGTACAGGACCGGTTTTGCGAGCGCGCTGAGTTGCTCGTGGTCCAGGTGATACTTCTCAAAATCGCCCAGAACCGCGTTGACTCCTGCAGGTCGCTTGGCAATCCACGGCGGCGGGCACCCGCCGACGGAGGCGGAAGGACGACGTCGGGCCTTACAGCCAGCCTCGTGAACGCCTCCATGAACTGCTTTAACGGCAGCGATTCGAGTTCATCAAACCGCTTCCACAATTCGGTGGTATTGATGCCGTGGGCCGGCTCATAGTTGCCCACGTCCAGCAGCCACTAGCAATGGACGGGGGGGCCTGGCTGCCGTTTCCGGGAACTATTTCGCTTCAACGTCGCCTGGTCTATCACCGCCCACGTTCGATGGTCTGGTGCGCGAGATGTGTCGGCGCCGTTGGCCAAAGCGCGGTGCGCGCCGTCACATATTGACTGTGATCCGGCTCACCGCTTTAATAAACGAACGGCATTCATTTATGACCTATACCGGGCTCTCCCTCCCGGTTCGCAAAGGGCTAGCAATCCCAGCTCTGGCGCAGTTCCCGGCACCCGGCATTAGATTTAGGATCCCCAATGACCCCCACGTTCGATACTGATACACCGGCAGGCGAGAAGCCTGTGGGGGGGCCAATGTCCGCTCAGAACGCCAACCAGGTTGGCGCCGCGTTCTCGGCGTTCCCTCGCTGGTGTTGCTGGGTTTGGTCTACATGGTGCCGCTGACGATCTTCAGCACCTACGGCATCGTTGTGGAGTTGACCGGCGGACGCCTTTCTGCCGCCTACGCAGTGACGTTGGTGGTCATGCTATTCACTGCGCGCTCGTATGGCCGGATGGCGAAAGCATTCCCGTTCGGGGGGGGATCGGCATACACCTACGCGACGCGATCGTTTGGAGCGGGGGGGCTTGGCTTTATGGCTGGATGGTCTCTCTTGCTGGACTATCTGCTGCTGCCGATGATCAACTACCTGCTTATCGGAATCTACATGGAAGCCGCATTCCCTGCCGTCCCTGCATGGTATTCATGGTGGTCTCCATCCTGGCCGTGACCGTTCTGAACATCTTGGGCATCACCGCGATTGCCAAGGCCAACTTCGTTGTGGTGGGACTTCAGGCGCTCTTCATTGTCCTGTTCGTTGCGCTGGGACTGTCATCAATTACCGGCACCGGCAATCTTGACTTGATGGCTCCGTTCACCGGCGTCGATGGGGGGCTGAGGGCGTCTCCCCCGATATTGGCTGGCTCCGCAATTCTGTGCCTGTCGTACCTAGGATTCGATGCCGTTTCCACTTTCGCTGAGGAGACAAAGGACCCGAAGCGCAATCTGCCCAAGGCCATCATGCTAACCACCGTGCTGGCCGGTGTGATCTTCCTTGGACTCGCGTATATCAGCCACCTTGTACTCCCGGTCAGCACATTCAAGGATGTGGACGCGGCGGCCATCGAAGTCATTGGCGCAGCGGGCGGAAACTTACTCGTCGCCTTCTTCACCGCCGCATACATTGCAGGAAGTCTTGGATCGGCGCTGACGTCTCAGGCGTCCGTTTCGCGAATCATTCACTCGATGGGTCGAAGCGGTGTGTTCCCTGCTGCGTTGGGTCGGCTTCACGCTCGATTCCGCACACCCGTGCTTCCAATTCTCCTGACATCAGCCGTTTCGCTTCTGGCCTTTGTCTTGGATCTCCTGACAATTTCATCGCTGATCAGCTTCGGTGCGCTGGTTGCTTTCTCCGTAGTCAACTTGGCCGTGATCAAGCATTACTTCATTGACGAGAAGGCACGCGGAGCTCGGGGGGGCGTGGTTCGCAACCTTGTGCTGCCAGGCATGGGTTTTGCCCTGACGGCATGGCTGTGGACGAGTCTGAGTGGGTTGTCGTTCACGTTCGGGATCGCATGGGCGGGCGTGGGCGTGGTCTATTTGGCCTTCCTGACTCGCGGATTCCGCAAGCCTGCGCCGCAGTTGGAGCTCGAGCAAGCTTAGAGGCAGCTGCTTTCGCAAGTCATCCTCGACGAGGACGCTGCCCACGTCACAGCATTTTCGACAGTCGATTGCACTCTTCCCACAGCCGCTTTCGGGCGGCGGGATCAGAGCCCATGCCCGGCGTCGGCAGTTCCTTGCGCTTCGCCCAGAGCCTGCCGGACACCGCCGCAGTTTCTGGCGAGGTGGCTAGCCAGACGGCCGTGTCGGCTGCTTTCTCTGCGGGCCTGCCGAAGGTGTTCGTTATCCAACGGAACGGTCCGCCAACATCTTGCAGGAGACCGGTGTTCTTGACGAAGCCCGGGTGCACCGCGTTGACCACCACGTTTGATCCGCGAAGGCGCTCCGCAAACTCTTGCGTCAACAAAACCCGGCCGAGCATTGTTGGCGGTGTGGAGCGAAGGTAGCTGTAGCTGCCTTTCGCAGTTTGAAGGTCGTCGAAATCAATCTTGGTCACTGAAGGCCCGCCCGAATACTTGGAGGCGATGTTTACGATCCTCGATGGATGTCCCTGATCCCTGGTCGCGCCGCGTTTGAGTGCATCCAGGAGCAGATTCGTGAGAAGGAAGTAGCCCATCACGTTGGTAGCGAACGTGAGCTCGAGGCCATCGGCGGTCACGTGGCGTTCCTTGCGGAAAACGCCGGCCGCGTTAACGAGTACGTGAACTTCATCGTGAAGGGAAAGGAACTCTTCAGCCGCCAAACGGATTGACGCCTGGCTTGAGAGATCGCAGGTAAGCGGCTCGAGGATTGCGTCCGGGACTGCGGCCCGAATGTCGCGCATAGCCTCTTCTGCCCGACCTTCAGACCGTCCAACCACGACGACGGTGGCACCTTCGCGGGCCAGTGCAGTGGCGATGGCCTTGGCAAGACCACCCGTAGCGCCGGTTACGAGCGCTGTTCGTCCGTTCATCGAGGCCATGGCTTGATCTCAGCACGAAACGGCGGGTTTTGCGAGGGTCCTTCAATGCTTGCCGAGCGGACAGTGGTTACTTCTTGGGCGGACGCGACTTTGGCGCTTTCGGCGGGAACGAGGCCACATTGTCAAAGGCTTTGGCCACCCAGGGCTCGGCCTTCTCAGCGTCATGGTTCCAAGCTGCGGGAAGACCTGTGTATCCGCCCATGGGACGTTCTTCAGGGCCGAACGGTTGAGTTAGGTGGTTAGCCTCGAGCTCAGCTTTGTCAGCATCGGAAAGGCGGACGCCGATGGTGGGGGCCGAAGAGTCCTGCGAACATGTTGCCATTTACGAATGCGCCCAGATTGCCGAACATCGGCTTGACGATGACATCCGGACGATCTGGCAGCGCCGAACGGAAGCGTTCCTTATCGGCGTCAGAGGGCTTGGGCATCTGCATCGTGGGTTCTCCTATGTGGCTTTGCGAGCGGCCCCTTTGCCTGATCCTGTAGTCGCGCAGTGGGAAAATCAATACGAAAATGCATGTCATCGACAGATGCGACTTCGTCACGACACCGGCTTGGGGGAGTGGCTGTCAGCCTTAGCTGGAGCCGACGATTGATAGAGATTGGCCGCCCGAGGTGGGCCAGGAGGTTGATATATTTCTTCGTCAGTCCGAACATCGGATGGATAAATATTTCCCAGCACTAGCCATCTGCTCAAATCTCTGTAGACTAGTTGGTGTTGTTGTGTTTGGCATTTGGTAGTTCAGGCAGTCCCCACGATCCTTCCGGATCGTGACTTTCTGAAGTAACTGTGGAGAACACCCCACACCCGGAGACCCGAAAGTCGGGACAATCTCCACCTTCAGTAAGGACTGAAAAAATGGCTACAGGTACCGTAAAATGGTTCAACTCCGAAAAGGGCTTCGGCTTCATCTCTCCTGAAGATGGCAGCCAGGACGTTTTCGCTCACTACTCTGCGATCAACTCCTCGGGCTACCGCTCCCTCGAAGAGAACCAGAAGGTTTCCTTCGACGTCGAGCAGGGCCCCAAGGGTCCCCCAGGCAGTAAACATCCAGGCTGTCTAGTCTTCGGATAACTCAAAAAGCAGGGCCGGTCACTGACCGGCCCTGCTTTTTTGTCTGCCCTCAGCAAGAAGATGTCTTCTAGTGCTCCTTTTGGTCATAGAACATATATCCACATAGTGAATTACACCCATGTAATTCACTTCCGGCTCTCCGTAACGTGGAACGTAGTCCACCCGCAGAGCTGAAGGAGCATCCTCATGGATCGCCCAACATTCGAACAGCCCCCCCACCACCTAGACGGATCGTGCCAGCACCTAGTTTCGTCCAAATCACCACCTAGACGGCCCCCCCAAATCGGTCTGTGCAAGGCCGTTTTGCCACCTAGTCCCGTTTTCAAGATCTAGCCTGCGAAGTGAGCCTCATGTCGGGCATCCACAAAAACAGAAGGCTAGGTCGCGTGTTCGATTCAGAGGTTCAGCGAATCCTCGACTTTGTTGCCCGTGGCATTGGTGTGAGGGTTGTTGGCGCCCCCCCGGGTAGCGGTAAGACGTCGGTGGTACGCAGCGTCATGAGCAATCTGGAGAAGACCGGAGTTTCCGTGCACTTCATCAGCGGACTCCGTACACACCGCACCATCCCGTACTCGGCCATCAAGGGGCTCGGTCTGGATATGAGACCCGGCCGTAGCGGTGTCTTCGATATTGCTGATGTGTTCTCGAGCCAGCTGGCCAAGGCCGGCAAACACCTGCTGGTAGTAGACGATCTCCACCTGGTGGATAGTGAATCGTTGGCAGTCTTGGAGGCTGTGAGGCGGAGATCCGATTGTCCTATGGTGGCCACGGCCCCCCCGGAAACATGGGCTTTCTCCCGGGGCCAGCTGGCCGTGCTCAACAACGGTAGGGAGGCGCACCTGCAGTTGGACCCACTCCACTACGAGCAGGTCCACTTACTCATCGCGCAGGTTCTTGGTGCACCCGCAGACGCAGACACAACAGCGCGCATCCTCACCAAGTCGGCCGGAAACCCGCGGCTCATCGTGCGGATCGCAGAGACCGCCTCGCTGAGCAACCTCTTGGTCATGAAGAACAAGCAATGGTGCATGACTGCCGACACCCTATGGAACGAACACCTTCGCGGCACGCTGGAGGCCCTCCTGGCTGAACTGAGTGCTGAGGAGTTCACGGCGCTGCACATCATGGCGATTCTCGGTACGGCACGGGTTGATGTCCTCCACAAAGTCATCCAGCCCGATGCCTTGGAAGGCTTGGAGCGCAGGGGATTTCTGTCCGTCCTGGCGGACCACCACAATGGCTCAATAGCGGCCATCAGTCCGCCCGTCATCGCTGACTACTTCCGAGGGAACAAGAAGCTCCGGGACCGCAAACTGCTCCGCAGCAAGATCGCCGGCGTCCTTGAAGCTGCCCCTCAGGTGGCCCCCGGAGAAGCACACCACGGCAGACTGCCTCTCCCGTGTGCTTTCATCTCTCCGTCTGGAGAAGGGCGACGACGACGCCATAACTTCCAGGCACTTCCACGACCACAACGCGGACCGGGAACACATCCGCTTCGAACGCTGGCAGGCCAACAAGTCAGCCGCCAACGCCGCAGCACTCCTCCGCATGTACTGGGGTGCTCCCGTGAATGTGGAGCGTGCCAGCCTTGTCTGCGCCGAAACAACAGATTTCGACGCCGATCCCAAAGACCGCCTGTTTGTCACCATCACTGAGGCCATGCTTGCGATCCACAAGGGCCGCGGGCCAGGTGCCGCCGTCGACATCCTCCAAAAGTTCGCCGGGGGGGACAATCCGCAGCTGGTAGCTGAAGTCGAAAATGCCATTCTGTTCATCGGCGCTTCCCACGGCAGGGTTCCAGCTGATCCCGCTGACGAGCCAGGCGTTTCTGGCGGCCAAGGATCGGGAATGGGGGGGTGTTGGTCCATGGTTTGCTTGAGTTGTACCGCTTCAAGCCAGCTGCAGCGTTGGAAGCCGTTGACGGTGCAGGCGACGATGATGCCTTTTCTCATCTTCGGCCGTTCATACACGGATTCGCGCTCTTCGCCGCCGGGCGCGTAGAAGAGTCGTTGGTCTTCGCCTTGGACTGGCGGGCAGAAGCCCTCAAGAATCTGGACCAGTTCGGCGCGGTCACCAGCAGCTACGTGGCCGCGCACGGCCTGCTCTACAGAGGACACTTTGAAGAGGCCGAGTACCTCATGAGCAGTGTCTTTGCGATGGGACGGCCGGGCTTCGTCGTCGACTCGCTCTACGACGCCATGCTCAGGTTGGCTGGGCTCAGGCACGCGACGACTGCCATAGTGCCGACGCTTTCCATAGCCGCTCAGGCGCGGACGGAGGTGCCGGACGTTGGTCCGATACCCGGCATCGGCAAGGGAGCCTACGAGCTCATCGCCCACCACAACGCCCAACCTTCAGTGTTTGACCGAAAAGCCGCCAAACTCATCAGGCGGCAGTTGAAGAGCGGCTACGTCCTTGAAGCCATGATGACTGCGCTGCTCTGTACGTGCCTTTGCCCGGGCAGGCCCGTCTTGGATCTACTGCAGAGGATCCTGCGGGAGAGCGGCATCACGGTCCATGACCAGCTCATTGCCATTGCTACCGCGGTTGTTGAAGGTGACCATAAGCTGCTGGGGGGGCTGCTCCTGAAGCACTACGAACCTGATGTCGACACGTACCAGGTGGGAATGCTGCTCCGAGGAGCCCTCAAGCGCCACGTGATAGACGGTGATGCCGCAGCAGCTGACGCCCTGGCGCAGGCTTCGTCCATCTTCGCTGTCCGCTTCCCATCGGCCAATGAGCAGCTCTCCTTCAATTCCTTCAGGACGACGCCGCTGACCGAAAGGGAGATCGAGGTCGCCGTACTAGCCGGTCACCGCACCAATGTAGAAATCGCGGAGCATCTCGGCATCAGCGCGAGGACAGTTGAAAACCACATCTCCAACGCGCTGCGGAAGACTGGTGCAACATCCCGCAATAGTCTTTTCATGCTGGTGGGGGGAATTCACTTCCGCCGCGCTGACCCGGGATAGGCTGGATATCCGTGAGCAACTCTCCGGCTTTGGCCCGCCGACTAGGTACGTTCGACGCATCGCTGATCGGTTTGGGGTCAATGATCGCGCCGGTGTCTTTGCAGCGTTTACCCCCAGCCGCCGCTGCCGCGGGATCAGGGCTGCTGATCGGGTTGGTGGTGGCTGCCTTCGTTGCCTTCTGTAACGCGACCTCGTCCGCTCAACTAGCTGCGGCCTATCCAACCTCCGGCGGTACGTACATCTACGGTCGGGAACGGCTCGGCCCTTGGGCCGGGTTCCTAGCAGGATGGGGGGGATTCGTCATCGGCAAAACAGCGAGTGCCGCTGCGATGGCGATGACCTTCGCCGCCTATGCCGCACCGCAAGGTTGGGAGCGCCCGGTGGCGATTGCCGCCGTCGTGATTTTGACCGCTGTGAATTATCACGGAGTGACCCGCACCGCCGGGCTGACGCGCGTGCTGGTGGTCGGTGTACTTGCTGCCCTGGCGATTGCTGTCGCGGCGGTCTGGGGGGGTGGCTCCGGTCCTGACTTTGACAGCTTTATGGGCGAGGGGCTGCTGGCCCACGGCTGGTACGGCATCCTGCAATCAGCGGGGCTGCTGTTCTTCGCGTTTGCCGGGTATGCGAGGATCGCGACGATGGGTGAGGAAGTGCGTGAGCCCAAGCGCACGATACCCCCCCGGGCGATCAGTATTGCGCTGGGGATCACCATCGTCATCTACGCCGTCATAGCGGTTACTCTTCTGGCGGCTCTTGGCCCCCCCGACGGAGTGGCTGCTACGGCGACCCCCCTTGGCCGACGCGGTTGGTGCAGGCACCTTGCTGGGCTTCGCCCGTAATCAGAGTCGGTGCAGCCGTTGCGTCTCTGGGTGCGTTGTTGGCACTCGTCGCAGGGCTTGGCCGGACGAGCCTGGCCATGGCCCGCGAACGCGATCTTCCGCGCTGGCTCTCCGCTGTGCATCCGCGCTATAAGGTCCCGCACCGTGCTGAAGTCACGTTAGCTGTAGTGATCTGCCTGATTATCGCAGTTGCTGATCTTCGTGGGGCTATCGGCTTCTCATCATTCGGCGTGCTGCTTTACTACTTGGTTGCCAACATCGCCGCCTACACTCAGCCGTTGGAAGACCGCCGCTACCCTAAGTTCCTTCAGGTGGCAGGTGCTGTTGCATGCGTGGCTCTTGCTGCCACCCTTCCGCCTGTATCAGCCGGGTTGGGTGTGCTGATGTTCGCGGTGGGCATCGTGTACCGTCTGGTGCGTCTGCGGATTAGTCGTCCTGCCAGCTGATATTCCGGCTGGGCACGGCCCCCCCATCTGGGGGGTAGTCGGATGGAGCCGTGCCGCAGTGCCTCCTACGCGTGGAGCGAGTGGGGGGGTAACCCGCCGGACACCGGGAATCCCGCCCCCCCGAGAGGCACAAAAAGAGACTATGACCGGCAATCGGCCTCTAGGTGCTCGAATCCTCAAACTAGGTGGTCGGGAGACGCATAATTGGGGGGGTAAATTCATCAAAAATAGGTGCTGAGCGGCAGCGTCTAGGTGTTGGCCCGGCGTCGAGCGTTCCTACGTTCCACGGACTCCATGTAGGTGACGATGCTCGCAATAGTCAGGGTTACAGAGCAGACAACAGCCAGCGCAGTGGACGCCTCCTGGAATGGCACCACCACCAGAGGGCTCAGCATCATGGCATTGCCAAAGCCGGATGCAGCGAAGAGGCCTGCTTTGAGGAGCAGACAGGTGAGCGGTTCGGCAATCAACATCGCTACGGGCGCCACAACGCCCAGCGCCATTGTGAGAACGACAGCCGTGGTCCGCAAATCTGAAGGATCAAGGATGTCCAGGCTTTCTGGAGGGGGGCGCAGTTCCTAACAGGGTGGCCGACACCGCCGAGCAAACAGCTATGACGCAGGTGATGATGCGAAGCGCTGCTGGGTAGAAGTGCGTGATCACTGGTAGGTCCTTGTCGTTGTAGGTTCAACCCCCCCGTCCGTAGTGGTAGTAGTCCGAACCAAGGACATGTGACGCGAAACCTCTCCTCGCGCTGGCAGAATGGCGGATATGGAGTCACCCACCACCGTTCCGGCCGTTGAGTTGCGCATTTCAATCAGTGAGACCGAGCCGCTGATCTGGCGGCAACTCGTCCTCCCCCCCGAAACCGCCACAGTCGCTGAGCTGCACGGTGCCATCCAGACCGCATTCGGGTGGAAGGACGCTCATCTCTACGCCGTCGCCGGCCATGACCGCGCGGGCAAGAAACGCATCATTATGGGAGTCGACGACGGCGACGGTCCGGCTGGTACTGAGTTAGCGGCTGACGTCCGGCTAACTGAGCTTTTTGACCCGCACTCGCCTGGGTTGTCGGACCTTGAGTACGACTACGATTTCGGGGACAACTGGACTCACGAGATTGAAGTTGCTGGACCTGCCGTGCTCCACGAGAACTCTCGCTTGCCTTGACGGAGCGATGCGGGGACCGATTGAGGATTCCGGGGGGAGTGGGTGGGTACGCCAACGTGGTTGCCGTTGTGTCCAACCCCAAGCATCCAGAGCACAGGGAAGCCGTGGAATGGCTCGAGTTCGTGACGCAGGAACGTGTGTCCAAGTTCGATCCGGCTGCTTTCGACCTAGAGGCAATCAACGGGCAGCTCCGCAGTTTGGCGCAACGGTTCTGGCCAGGCGAAGTGACGACCGCCGACCAACAAGCGGTTCTTGGTCCGATTCTTTGGTTCCTCAACGAGGCACGTTCTGACGGGTTGCCGTTGACGTCGGCCGGCTATCTCAAGCCGGCGTTTGTGAAGCGGGCGATGACTGAACTCGGCTGGGATGACGAGTGGATCTCCGCAGGGCGGGTCGAGGTAAGCACGCCGCCCATCCGGAACCTTCGGGAGCAATTGCAGGAGTGGAAGCTTCTCAGAAAGCTAAAGGACAAACTGCTCCTGACACCCAAGGGACGGAAACTGGTGGGGGGGATCCCGCAGCCTATGGGATTTCCTCGCCGACCAGTTGGCGAATCCGGGCACCGATGCAGAGAAGATCGCAACGCCCTTGCTGGTGCACTGGGAGCTGACCGGAGACGAGCCGCCCTACGGGTTGAGGGATCAGGTGCTTCAGGCAGCGCTTCATCAGGCTGGGTTGAGGACCAGAGCGGGCCAAGGTGAAATACCGCTGTCCTGGGCTACCGACCTGTACTACGACATCAACCGAAGCCTGCACAGGTTGGAGCTTTGGGAAGGCATCAGCTGGGGGCGGTCTGACCAGAAGTTATCCGACGCCGGCGTCAAGTTCCTGCTCGACGTCCAGAGCCGCTGGGACGGTTCTTCCTGACACGGCCGCACTAAATCTGGCTGAGAGACCTGCCGCAAACGCCGTCAGCAGGTTGCGACCTTCCTGCCATTCACCCAGTCCGCTCGCAGAATTGATATGACCACGGGGGGGCCGATATCGATCCGGGCAGCGCCCCATGTGTCTGCAAACTGCAGTGAACGCTCGGGGGGGGTGCAATAGCGGTCATTGCTGCTGGTGAGCAGGACGGCTGGCATGGGAATCCGGCCGTACAAGTCGTCGCCGAAACGGGGGGGACCGCCCTCAGGGTAATTGGGGGGGCCAAACGGATCTGGGACTGCAACGAGAAACATCCCTGCCACGCGGCCCGCGTTTGCAAAGCTCCATTGCGCGGCCACTAGGCAGCCGAGGCTATGCGTTACCAAGACGGGTTTGCTATCTCCCACCGCCGCGTCCAGCGCTGCAATCCAGTCGTCGACTTCGGCTCATCCCAGGAAGCTGGAGCAATACGTTTCCAACCGCTGCTTGATCGCTCCCAGTGCGACTGCCAATGGTCAGCATCCGAGCCATTTATACCTGGAACTATCACCACGCGCATTGGAGCCTCCGTACTAGCCGTCGGCAATATCGTCCTCCCGTGAGAGCGACCACGCCAGACCCTGCGACGGTCGAATCGCCTACGCTCGTGCGTGCTTTTTCCTGTCGGCGGGCTTGGCCTGGCCTCCGTCAGCGCCAACAACCGAAGCACCCGTCCCCAAACCGCGGACCGTCCACCCTGCGCTCCGCCAAGCCTCAGCGTCCAGGACGTTGCGAGCGTCCAGCACCATCCGGCGTCGTACGAGTGCTCCCGCAACAACGGGCGAGAGCGACACGTATTCGTCCCATTCGGTGAGCAGCAGCACCAGTTCGGCGCCTTCGAGGGCGCGTTTGGTGGAGGCTTCGAAGCGGATTTGCGGGTATCGGATCCAGGCATTGTTGATGGCTTTGGGGGGGTCCGTGACGGTCACGTGTGCGCCGGCGGCCGCGAGCTGTTGGGCGACGTCCAGGCGGGGGGGGAGTCGCGGATGTCGTCGGTGTCGGGCTTGAACGCGGCACCAAGGATGGTCACCGTGCGGCCGGACAGGAAGCCGCGGCACATCTCGCGGGCGACCTCAACAGCGCGGGAACGCTGGTCCAGGTTCACCGAATCAACCAGGGCCATCCACTCATCCACCGACGGCACCGAAAGTTCGCGCGCCTGGGCACGGAATGACCTGATGTCCTTGGGCAGGCAGCCGCCGCCGAAACCGAGCCCGGCGTGCAGGTACCTGTTGCCGATGCGCGGATCCAAGCCCATCGCTTCGCTGAGCTCGCTTACGTCGGCGCCCGACGCGTCGCACAGCTCAGCCATCGCGTTGATGAAGCTGACCTTCGTGGCCAGGAACGCGTTCGACGCCGACTTGATGAGTTCCGCCGTCGCGAAATTGCAGACCAGACGCGGGATACCGGCGCTGATCAGCGGCTCGTACACCGCATCCAGCACTGCAGTAATCGGCGTACCCGCTGCGGCGCCCTTGCCGCCGGGGGGGACGCCGTAAACCAGGCGGTCAGGCACCAGCGAATCCTTGACGGCCGTGCCCTGACGCAGAAATTCGGGGGGGTTCCAGCCGAGCAACACGTCCGAGCGGCGAGCCAGGATTGCGCGGAGCGTCTCCACCGTGCCTACCGGCACTGTTGATTTTCCGACGACGGCGGCGCCCTTGGCCAGGTGCGGCAGGAGGCTCTTCGTAGCGCCCATCAGGTACGAGAGGTCGGCGGTGTCTGAGGTCTTGGACTGCGGCGTACCCACGCAGAGGAAGTGGACTTGGGCATCTGCGGCAGCCGCGAAGTCCGTGGTGAAAACGAGTCGGCTGGTGGTGCGACCATCCTGGAGGAGCTCGTCCAGTCCGGGCTCGTGGAAGGGCGCCATCGCCTTGTTAAGCTGCTCAACCTTGGAGGAGTCGACGTCGATACCCACCACGGTGTGGCCCATCGAAGCGAGCGTTGCTGCATGGACTGCGCCGAGGTAGCCGCAGCCGATCACGGAGATCTTCATGAGGAGGGTCCTTTGCTTGAGATGAATTCGCTGGGCCCGATTGTTCCGCTGGGCACGCCGGAGATGACTTCGTTGTAATGGCGCACCAGGTCGGCGCTGAGGACAGGCCACGTCCGGCCCTGCACCGAAGCAGTAGCTGCCGTTGCGAACGCGCGGCGCTTGGCGTCGTCGCCGATCAGGTCCTGCACATAGCCGCGCAGCTGGCCAAGGTTGCCGCTCATACAGCCAGCCGGTACGTGAGTTCTCCACGAGGTCCAAGGGGCCGCCGCGGCCGGTCGCGACCACAGGAACGCCCGATGCCATGGCTTCCTGGATGGTTTGGCAGAAGGTCTCGAACTCGCCGGGATGGACGAACAGGTCGAAACCGGCGACAGCTTGAGCCAGCGCATCCCCCCCACCGAGGAAGCCGGCGAAGTGGGCGTTCGGCAGGGCCGCTTGGAGCGCTTCACGTTGCGGGCCGTCACCAACGATGACCAGTTTCGTGTTCGGCAAATCCGCCAGTACAGCCAGATCCTCAACCTGTTTCTCGACGGCGAGCCGGCCAACGTAGCCGATGATGCGGTGACCGTCGGGCGCCACTGAGCTGCGCCACGCCGTCGAACGCTTAGCGGGATTGAAGCGCGCGGTATCCACACCGCGGCGCCACATGTCCACGCGCAGAATGCCGCGTCCGCGCAACTGGTTCAGCGCGAACGTTGACGGCACCAGCGTTCGGGTGGCCAGGAGGTGGATGTTGTCCACGCGGTTCCAGGCCCAGTTCTCCAGGAACGGCACACCGTAGCGGGCGGCGTAGCTGGGAACCTCGGTTTGGTAGATCGCGACAGTCGGGATGCCGAGCTGATGGGCGGCCTGCACGGCGCGCCAGCCGAGGACGAACGGGGGGGAAGCGAGGTGCACGACGTCGGGGGGGGAGAAATCGGCAAGGATTCGCTTGACCCGATTCACACCACCCAACGCAACCCGCACATTCGCATAACCGGCCAGCGGCACCGAAGGAAGCCGGTGCACATACGCACCCTTCTCGACGCTCGAAACATCAGTGTCCGACGTCGACGGCGCGATCACCATCACCTCATCCCCCCCGCGCTCCTGCAGATGCTCCAGCACCCGCAGTATCGAATGGGTTACCCCCCCATTCATCAGTGGCAGGAATGATTCGGCGACGATTGCGATCCTCACGCCTTCAACGGTCGTCGCGGCTGTTGGCTTGGCGGGTTCGAACGGGTGGCTTGTGGGGGAAGAGTTGGTTAACAGGTGGGTTGGGTGGCAGGCGAGTTCGTAACACTTGGTTGGAGGAATAGTTGCATCGTTCGCGCTGGTATCTTGATGTCAGCGATCCACGGAAGCACTTGGCAAACCCGCCCTTCCACACAGTTCTGGCATCGCTTCAAAAAGGGGACATTTTGAAAAGAACACTCACACTAGTTGTGCTCACCGGTCTTATGCTGACCGGCTGCGCGACAAAGCAGGCCTCAAGCCAAACGCCGGCAACCGCGGCCGCATCAGCTGTCGCTGATCGTGCTATCGAAGTTCCGGACGTCGTTGGACTGACCCTCGACAAGGCCACGGATAAGCTCAAGGACCTTGGTCTGGAGGTTGACGCCACAGATGTAAACGACGATAAAACCATCATGGTCAAGAAGAACTGGCAGGTGGTCAGTGAAGATCCCCTGAGTGGCGTCAAGGTAGCTGAGGGCTCGACTGTAAAGCTGGGGGGGGTTAAACATCTCACTGACGAGACGGCGACTCCGACGCCTACGCCGACTCCTACGCAGGCTGTCGTCCCGTTGGTGGCCCCCAGCGGCACCGGTCGTGGAGGCGCCGCCAGTGGTGGTGGCACCTGCTGCACCGCCGGTTGTGGAGGCGCCCCCCCCGGTAGTTGTGGCACCTGTCGCTCCGCCGGTAGTGGAGGCGCCTCCCGTTGTGGCGCCACCAGCCCCCCCACCCGCGGCTGTCTCCTACCCCCCCAACTGCACAGCCGTCAGGAACGCCGGCGCAGCCCCCCCCATTCACAGCAGCCAGCCAGGATACGGTCGGCACCTTGATAGGGATGGCGACGGCTGGGGGGGTTGCGATAAATAGGAAACCTCGCCAGCAGGCGTAGCAATGGCCACTCCGATCCCGGGGGGGTGGCTATTGCCATGCGTGGGCGGCTACTTACGCCGAGGGTTTACTCATCGACGCCTGTGGTTCCTCGCGCCCGTTTCAAGTCCTTCCGCAACCCACGGTTATCCGCCCGCAGCTCCCGGTTATCGTCAGCCAGCCCGCGGTTGTCCTCCGACAGCCCCCCCGGTTCTCCGCCTCCAACTCCAGCACCAGCTTCACGCCTGCCAGGTTCAGCCCTTCGTCCAACAACACCCCCCCGATCCTGCGTAGCGTCGTAAGGTCGCTTTCGCTGTAGCGGCGAGTGCCGCCGTCGGTCCTTTCCGGGGGTGAGCAGGCCTTTGCGCTCGTACTGCCTGATGTTCTGCTGCCCTGTGCCGACGAGCTCAGCTGCCACCGAGATCGCGTAGACCCCCCCGCGCGCGTCCCGACCATCAACCGAGCCCTCACTTGAGGCGCCGTCCGCACCAGAAGGAGCCAGGCCGCCGTCGTACTCTTCAGCGGCAGTCTCAACATCCGAAGCTGCCATCAAAGACCTCCAAAAATCTTCCGGAAAACTACTTGCACCAACTCTCTCACCGGTGCTATAAAAAATCTATACCGGCCAACATAGATCAAGCAGGACTGAGCAGGCTGGTACCTACAACAGAATCAGCATCAAGATCCAAAGGAGTGAGAACCACATGCTGATGCGCACTGACCCGTTCCGCGAATTCGACAGGCTCGCCCAACAGGTTTTTGGCACAACAGCACGCCCGGCCGGAATGCCGATGGATGCATGGCAGGAGGACGGACAATTTGTTGTTGCCTTCGATCTGCCCGGTGTAAGCCTGATTCGGTTGAGCTGGACGTCGAACGGAACGTCCTCACGGTAAAGGCAGAACGTAAGTCGCCCGCAGGCGAGAACACCGAGATGATCGCCGCCGAGCGACCACAGGGCATCTTCAGCCGGCAGCTCATCCTCGGTGACACCTTGGATACCGACGGCGTCCTGGCCAGCTACGACGCCGGGGTACTCACACTCCGCATCCCCCCCGTCGCCGAGAAGGCCAAACCGCGGCGCATCGAGATCCAATCCAGCGGGCAGAGGCAGGAAATCAACGCCTAATCCCGTCCGCCCTGCCGGAAGGCTCACCCGGGTGGCCAACCGGCAGGGCGTCAGCCGGGAACAACGGAGGCGGCCGCATCGGAATAGTTGGGCGCAGGCTTCGCGCCACGTCACAGCGTTTTTTAACGCACATGAAAGCGGCCCCCCCGCCCGTCGTCTCCCGATTGATGCCCCCCCCGGTTCAGCCGGGGGCCATCTCCAAATCCGCAGCAGGAACCGGAACCAGCAGTGAGCACCCAACCTAACCACTACGCCGCTCTTCACCTGTCGCCGGACGCGACGGCCCGCGAGATCAGCCGCGCCTACCGCACGCTGCTCCGGACCCATCACCCGGACACGCGCCAAAGGGTCGACGACGGCGACACCACCTCCGCGCCCGACCTCCAGGAACTGCACGCCATCATGCAGGCGTACGTCGTTTTGTCGGACCCAGAGAAGCGGGCGGCATACGACCGTGCGCGGCTGAGTCCTGTCGGTAAGAGCGGATCGGGCGGTACGGGCGGAACGCCTGTGAAGGTCCGGTTCCATCGGCGCGATCCTACCCCCGGGACGAGAGTCTGCCGGCCGCGAAAGGGACCAGTCGCCGCTCGCGTTTGGGCCACCCCCCCGATGGGAACCTTCACCCCCCCGCAATATGAGATCACCGAGGAGTAATCCATGAGTGCTTGGCGTCCGTACGACGGTCACATCATTCCAGCGTTCTACGAGCGGTTCGAGAAACGCTGGGGGGAGAGGGACGGCCCCCCGTTCCTGGACCCCGAAGTCCACGAACAACCCATGCCGCGTGCTCAGTGGATCAACCGGACACCGGGGGGGCTGCCGTCGCCGTGGTCCCCATCTGGACTGACGACCCCCCCGAGCACCGCTCCTTTGGCGTCTTCTACCTGCCGCCGGCCGGGGGGGATATTTGGATGCTCCGCCCAGGGCCAACGACGTTCGTGGAACCGAGCGGGGAAGTGAGCCGGGAGCAAGTGACACTCCGCAACGACGCTTCAAGAAGGCCGTCAACCATGCCAAGGAGTTCATCTACGGGCCCCCCGAGCTTTGACAGGCGGCGGGGTTGGCGCGTACTAGGCGCCCCCGTCGTCGACCATTCCTGACACCCAAATTCCTGAGGGCCGTCGATGACCACCCGCGCCACCTGGATGTGAGCAGCGGCAGTGAATATACGTGGCGCAGGTCGGATTGGGCGGCACGGGGATAACCAAAAAGAAGGCTGGTGCAGCCTCTGGAAAGAATCCCAAGGCGGCTGCACCAGCTGCTAGTACGACTTTCTGTTATGAGTTGTGACACCTATCCATTGGCCGCTCCTAGTTCCCGGCTTCGATTGTTTCCGGGCCTTTCAAATCCTGTGCAGGGCGGGGCGAAGCTGAGGTGGTCGTTGAGGGCTCCGTCCCCCCGGGAGAACACCTCCCATTTTACGGCGGCCTATGGGAAAAAGCGCTGGAATTCCCTGTATTTCAGGGGGTGCCTGCCGGGGGGGAGTGCTGCCTACCGTGGCACGATAGATCACGATGAAACTGCGCGCTGATCAGACCGGAAACCGTGGCCTTCCGATGCCCCCCCTTTGGCTACAGGGTGGTTTGGAAGCGGCTCAGGCAGCGTTCATTTCGGCCATTGTCGTGATTCTTCCGCTGGTGGGAGTGTGGGCTACCGACGGATTCCAGAACCGGAACGTGGACGCTTGGCGCGTCTGGCCGGCCAAGCATGGCTGCTGATCCACGGTGTCCCGCTGGAGTTGGCGCACGTCAACCTCGGCACTGCTGCCCAACCCGGTTCGGGTTTACTGTCCCTCATTCCACTTGGCCTGACACTCATTCCGTTCCTGCTCGCTTGGCGTGCCGGCCGTCGACTCGCCCGGGCGTCGTACACCGACCAACTGTGGCAGGCGTTCCTTGGCGCGTTCGTGGTGTACGCAGCATTCGGGACGGCCACGGGATTCGTGTGCCGCACCCCCCGAAGTCGTCATTAACCTGTGGTTCGCCATGACCATCCCGCTGATCTCCTTCGGCCTCGGCATGATCGTGGCGCCCGACGCGAAGCGGCTCGTGGAGCCGACTGATCGGCGTCGACGCCGTTGCCTGGCTCGCAAAGACCAGTCAGCATTCCCGCTGGGCCGGCTCATATGTGGGCTCGGCGTTGAAGGCCGGTTTCGTAGCAGCGATGGCCTCCGTTTGTTTGGCCGCGCTGTTGCTGGCTGTGACCATCGTGTGGCATTGGACGGACATCATTGCCGTCTACGAAGGTCTGCAGGCGGGCGCCATGGGTGGTGCCGTGCTCACCATCGCGCAGCTCGGCTTCCTGCCAAACCTCGTCATTTTCGCCCTGTCCTGGTCCACCGGTGCAGGCTTCTCACTCGGCGTCGGCTCAACAGCGGGTCCGCTGGGTACCGCCGTCGGACCGCTTCCGGCCGTCCCGGTCCTTGGGGGGGCACTTCCCGCGGGACAACTCGACGCCGGTGCCATGGCCCTGGCGCTTCCCGTCGTCGCCGGCATCCTGGCGGGATGGTGGTTCCTGCGTGAAGGCGAGAACCATTTCGACGAGTGGCTTTCCATCAAGATCAAAGCCCGCTGGTTCACGGCTAGCGCCTCCACCCTGTTCCTGGGCGCGTTCATAGGCATCGTTGCAGGGCTTCTCGGCGGGGGGGCCTTGGCGTGGATCGCACGAGGTTCAGCAGGAATTGGACGGCTCACGGAAATCGGACCCCATCCGATGTGGACGGCAGTCTGGCTGGCCGCCGAAGTGGGCATCGGCGTCGTAATTGGCTATGCGTGGGGGGGCCGTGGCTGGAACGCCGCCAGAAGCTGCGCGAGGCCAACCTCGACGAAGTCGCGTACGACGACGAACACGCCTGAGCGGGCTCGCTCAAGTAACCCTGGGCTAGCGCAGCGGACCCGGCATCGAGTCCTCGAGCTGCGTCAGGCACTGTGTCTTGGCGGATTCCGTCAGCGCCGTGCGTGAGCAGTCCTGGTACGTGCTGACCTGGTTGAAGAAGAGCACGGATGTCAGGATCAGCAAGCACATGACGGCCGTGACAACCAGGCCCGAAATCGTTCCGAACAGCATCAGTTTTGGGTGCTTGTGCTTCAGCGTCCGCACCAGGACGACGATGCCCAACACCAAAGCTGCGAGCGTGAGGATGGCGCTCAACCACACGTAGTTCACGTTCAGTGAGAACACGAAGAACGCGCCCAAAGCCGCCAAAAGGAAAGCACGGAAGAGGTTCTGGCTCACGCCGAGGGCGGACTTTTCGGCCTCGGAGCGGGGGTTGTTGGCTCGGCTTGGAACCGACGTCGGGATTCATGTTTTCCAGCCTACGCGAGCCGCCCATAAGCTAGTGCAATGCGCATTGTTGTCCTCGTCTCCGGTACCGGTTCAAATCTCCAGGCTGTCATCGACGCCGTGAAGTCGGGTGAACTGGATGTCGAGATCGCCGCTGTGGGCGCCGACCGGCCCGATACGTACGGCGTAGAGCGTTCCGACGAGGCTGGTATTGAGACGTTCGTGGTCAACTTCAACTCGTTTGAAACCCGCGCCGAATGGGATTCCGCCTTGCGCGACAAAGTCCTGTCCTACAAGCCGGATGTGGTGGTTTCCTCCGGTTTCATGCGGATCGTGAGCGCCGACTTTATTGATGCTTTCGGGGGGCAAGTACGTCAACACCCACCCCGCGCTGCTGCCATCGTTCCCGGGCGCCCACGGAGTGCGCGACGCCATCGCATACGGCGTAAAAGTCACGGGCTGCACAGTCCATTGGGCCGACGCGGCGTGGACACCGGCCCCCCCATCATCGCGCAGGAAGCCGTTGCCATCCTGCCCGAGGACTCCGAGGAATCCCTGCACGAGCGCATCAAGGTAGTGGAGCGCCGCCTGCTGGTCCAGACCCTGGCGGACCTCGCCGCCGCCCCCACCCCCTGACCCAAGTAGGTCGCATTTAGGCGCGTTTAGACCCCTCAAAACGCGCTGTGCTGCTACCTAGTTTCCGTAGAGCATCTTCCGCCTGTGGATAACGGCGCACGGGTATGGCGATGTTTGTCAGCATGGGGGGGCATGAAGACTCCTCGGCCGATGCCTGAACCACTCTCGTCGCTACCATTCACCTGGCAGGAAGCTGTTGTCGCCGGGATATCTCGACGGCGGTTGAGTCACCACGGTCTGGACTCGCCGAGCCGGGCGATTCGAGTCCCTCGTCTGAAAACAGAACATGCGTTCGCGGACATGGTTCGTCCGGTCACACTGGTCACGCCATTTTCGGCTGCCTCGCATGCCACTGCTTTTCTGCTGTGGGAGTTCCCAGGGTTTCTACCTGGCAGCGATAGCCCCCCCGACATCCATATATCGCGGCCACACGCCATGGCCGTCCCTCGCCGGCGTGGGGGTTGTAGGGCATCGGGGGGGACAGTTCTTCGAGGATGAAATCACCACGTTTAATGGCCTGCTTATCACCAGCGGGCCCGGACGTGGCTGGATTGCGCGCGGACGATGGATATTGACGAGATCACGGTTGTGGCCGATCACTTGCTCCGCATTCCCAGGCCGGAATTCGAGGGTCGCAGTGAGCCACACTGCACCTTGGATGAGCTCGAAGAAATGCTGGACCGGCACTGGGGGACACCGGGTATTCGGAAGGCCCGCCTCGCTTTGGAGCAAGCCTGCGTGGGGGGGGCCGACTCTGCCCCCGAAACGAGGCTGAGGCTGGCGCTCAAGTGGGCTGGCCTGCCACAGCGGAAGTGAACGTACGCACGGAGCTAAGTCCCGGCGTCGTACGTCAACCGGATCTCACGTATCGCGAGCAGCGCGTTGGCGTTGAATACGAAGGTGAAGGGCATTCGGATCCGGAACAGATCGTTCGGGACATTGCCCGCGAAGAAGACTTCGGCCGTGCAGGATGGATCCTTGTGAGGATCTCCAAGCGACACATGTCCACCGGCGCGACGACCGCAGTGGCCAAGGTGAGGCGGGCGCTCGAACAACGCGGTTGGGCACCCAAGTAGGTCGCATTAGTGCGCGTTTTGAGCGTCCAAAACGCGCACTAATGCGACTCAGTTGGGTACGGGGGGGAAGCGGGGGGGCGGTTACTCGAGGACTCGCTGCTTTGTCTCCGGAGCGAAGAACGCCATCCACAGAACGGACAGCAGCACCAGGCCACCAGCCATCGCGAACGACTGCGCCAAGCCGAACTCCGGCCAGAAGAACGAGGCAAACACCAAGGGACCGAAGCCCGCACCGATGCGCGAGAACGTCGAAGCCCAGCCAAAGCCCGAGCCACGAAGCTCGGTGGGGGTACAAC
Source organism: Paenarthrobacter nitroguajacolicus JCM 14115 (assembly GCA_001313365.1). Next base: position 4,181 of record BBFS01000028.1, on the reverse strand, counting down.
TCGGATACATACGCATAGAGCACAGGAATGGCCACCTGCACCACGAATCCGAACACCAGCAGCCAGAACACAGCGGCCGACGGCACATCCACCACGATCGCGACGATCACCAGCGTCAGCGCGGACAACGGACCAGTGATGGCGAGGATCCACTTGCGGCCCACGCGCTCCACCAGCAGCGCTGCAACAATGACGCCCAAAAGTCCGACGGCGGCCATGCTCGCCGTGGTGACGAACGCCTTGTACTCCTCGAATCCGGCGCCGATGAGAATCCGGGGCATCCACGTCAGCGACAAGTAATAGACCAACAGGACGCTGAAGAACAAAGCCCAGGCCGCCGTCGTGATTTTCCAGTTGAACTGCCAAATCCGCCGGAGCTGCGTCCACGCGCTGCCGGGGGGGAGAGACGCGGCGCGGCTGTGGTTCGGGCAGGCTGTAAGCGCGCGGCTCTGCACCGGTTGCTTCAACCAAACCATCAATCACCGCAGCCGCCTCAGCACGTCGGCCCGCCCGAATCAGGAACAACGGCGACTCGGGAACCGAACGCCGAACCCAGAAAACGAGCAGCGCGGGCAGCACCATGATCAGCATGGTGAGCCGCCAGTCGCCAAAGGCCGCAACCAGCCCAGCCGAGACGAAACCGCAGAGCGCAGCGCCGATCGGCCACCAACCATCCATGGCCGTGAGCACCTTGCCCCCTTTGCTTCCGGGGCGTGAACTCACCCACCAGGGCATAGTCCACAGGGATGCAGCCGCCCAAGCCGAAGCCGGCCATAAAGCGGAAGATGCAGAACCACACGATGTCAGGGGAGAACGCACCCAGAACTGTGAAGATGCTGAAAATGAGGAGGGTGGCAGTGAACGCCTTTTTACGGCCGATGGTGTCCGCGATGGTGCCCCACGCGAACGCACCCACAGCCATGCCGATCAAGTTGCAGTGCCGATCCACGCGGCGTCAGCCGGTTGCAGCGACCAGTGCTTGGACAGCAGCGGAATCAGGATGCCGTTGAGCGTGACATCCCAGGCGTCGAACATGAACCCGAGCCCGCCGATCAGGAAAATCCGTCCTTGGACCTTCCACCGCCATGGCAGTTCCTGCACAACTTGTTCGCCGCTGGGCACGGCCGTGTATGTATTCATATGCCCTCCTGCATGCAACTTTATGCGCTTGGGCTAACCCCGCCGACCGCGTTACTTCTGGTTCTCGATGGCCCTCCGCAGGAAACCGCCGGCTTCTTCCAAAGCACCCTTGGCCTGACCAGCTCGATGCCTGTCAGGAGGACCAAAATGGCTGCCTTCACGGAACCGCCAACGGAGTCCAGAGCTGCGGCGGCTTCCTGGGCGGACACGCCGGTGGCGTGCTGGACCGTCCTTTGCGAGCGGGCAAGCAGCTTCTCGTTCGTGGCCCGCAGATCCACCATGAGGTTCCCGTAGGTCTTGCCCAGCTTCACCATCACCAACGTGCTGATCATGTTGAGGACGAGTTTCTGGGCCGTGCCCGAGTTCAGCCTGGTGGAGCCCGCGATGAACTCCGGACCACAACAACCTCGATCGCGGCATCCGCCAGGTGGCTAACGGCCGAGCCCTTGTTGCACGCCAGCGACGCCGTAAACGCGCCCCCGCTTCCGCGCTTCTTCCAGCGCGCCGATCACGTAGGCGTCCGGCCCGAGGCCGTAATACCCACGACGGCGTCGGCTTCGGTCACGTTGATGTCGTGCAAGTCGCGCGCACCGGCAGTCGCGTTGTCCTCGGCATACTCAACCGGTTTCTGGATCGCCTGCACTCCGCCCGCAATAAGTCCGACGACGAGTCCCGGCGGAGTGCCGAACGTCGGCGGACATTCGCTCGCGTCGAGCACACCCAGTCGTCCGGCCGTTCCGGCTCCCACATACAAAAGACGGCCACCGCGCTGAAGCCGCTCCGCAACGGCGTCGACGGTTTGAACAATGGCGGGACTCGCAGCCTCAACAGCAGCGTGTACTCCTGCACTGTGCGCAAGCATCGCCGCAACCAGTTCTTCGGTGCCCAGGATGTCCAGGTTCTCCAAACCCTCTGCCGTGGCCTCGGTCTGCAATCCGGCAAGTTCCGTACGCAGGCCCGCTAGTTTGTCGGCGTTAGTCGGGCCAGTTTGTTCCGTCACGGTGGATGTACCTTTCCTGGATGAGCCCGCGGCGCGTCGCAGCGAGGGCAGCACCGTCCAAACCATCGCCCAGCGGTGCAACCACCTCAATCCCAGCCGAAGCAAGGGACTTCCGCAAGAGCGCAGCGAAGAAGTCCGAACCCACCACTCCGCCCAGCAACGCCACACGGGCTGTGCTGCCGTTGTCGCCGCCGGATGCGAGCCCCCACGGTACGGGTCAGGATGCGGCAGGCCTCACCGATAATGCCATGTGCGACGGCGTCACCCGCCTCCGCTGCGTGCAGAACCAGCGGCGCGAAACGGGCCATCGCCCGGTAGGGGTTCTCGTTGGCGGCGAGCCACCCCCCCGGGAGCATGTCCGGTGACTCCACCAGAGCGCCGGCCGCAGCTGACAACGACGTAGCCGGGCCGCCGTCGTGCGCTTCAAGAACTGCCTGAAGACCCTGCTGGCCAATCCATCGTCCGCTGCCACGATCACCCAGATAGGGCCCCCAGCCGTCGGCCCGGTGCAGGACGCCGGCTTCGTCGAAGCGGAAGGCCACGGCACCCGTGCCCACGATGAGCGTGGTGCCGGGGGCGCCTTGGAGAGCGCCGAGTTGGGCGGCCGTCGCATCTGAGAGGACCGCCGCGGGAACCGAGAACCTTCGGGACAACATGGTGGCCAGTTCCTGGGACTTCTCCGCGGACGCTTCGACGCCGGCAACTGCGGCGCCAACGCTGGTGATCGCGCTGAGGGGAAGCCCGTGTGGCAACAGGCTCATGGTTTCAAGGAGGAGCTCGAACGCGAGGGCTGGCCCGTTGTCCACGTGTACCCCCCCGGGGAAGCCATGCTGGTCGGCGGCGCCCAGCAACTCCGTGCCGCTGCGCAACTCCACGCGGCAACGGCTCTTCCCTACATCGGCAACAAGAACGACCTCGGTGGCTTCCATGGATCAACCTATGTTGCGGGGGCCTGCTCTGCGCGGTAAACCCCGGGAAATGGGGCGCAGAGCGGGCCTCGCAACTTCTGTGGAGGAATAGTCGCAGCGTCCTTCAGGGGGGGCCAAATCTGTGGATAACGCAACGCTGCTGGCCGTTTCCGGCGAGCATGGTCCAATGCGGAAACCTATGCCTTTGCCGTCGGAGATCAACCCGGAAGGCTTCCTTGTCAGCGACGCTACGCGGCCGGCGTGCCACGCGGGAGGCTGCAAGCGGCAGGCTCATCACACCCAGCCGGGGGGGAATCCGGCTTGACCGGAGCGATAGCCCCCAACGTGGCGCTACTTGCTCGGCTGCACACGGCCGTCACTCCCCCGTTGTGCGGTCAGCCATGTGACCGCTGCGCTCCTCTGGTCGATCCCCCCTTCCGATATATCTCGAGGAGGAGGGCAACAACGGCGTTATTCACGTGACGCGACGACACGAGATCGGGCGGGTCAAACGTCGCGGCGTGGTCGGGCATCGAGCACCGTTGCTGGCCCGAGACGTTCGTGCAGTGAACGGGGTGCAACTGACGTCGCCCGAGTGGACCTGGATGGATTTGGCTCGGCACATGGGGGCGGTCTTCGCTCGTGGCGGCCGGCGACTTTCTGTTGGCTCGGGAGAATCCGCTGTCTTCGATCGAGCAATCCAGGACGTCATTGACCGGCGCCCGAAGGTCAAGGGAATCAGGATGGCCAGGGAGATACTGCCGTTGCTGCGCGTCGGGGGTGGACTCTCCTCAGGAATCCCGGCTGCGGTTGAAAATCGTCGACGCCGGGCTGCCGGAGCCAGCGGTCACGCAGCCCGTCTTCGATGAACAAGGCAGGTACGTATCCACGCCGGACCTCCAATACAAGGAATACAAAATTGCCATGGAGTATGAGGGGGATCATCATCGATCCGACCCAGTGCAGTGGGGTAAGGACATCGAACGCGACGACCGGCTTCGAGCATTGGGGTGGATCGTGCTGAAGTTCTCGGATGTTCAGATGAAAGGTGGATGGGCCAACGCCGAACGTAAGGTGCGCGATGCGTTGGCGTCGCGCGGGTGGCGCGGGCCGGCGTCGTAAGGGGGCGGGGG
>BBFS01000027.1 GCA_001313365.1 Paenarthrobacter nitroguajacolicus JCM 14115 | reverse complement strand
GGACCTCGCGCGCCCAGTCCGGAAGATCGGTGTTGTCGGTGCCGGTCTGATGGCTGGCCAGTTGGCACTTCTCTTCGCCCGGCAACTTCAGGTGCCGGTGGTGCTGACCGACATCGATCAGGTCCGTCTGGACAACGGACTTGCCTACATCCGCTCTCAGGTTGACAAGCTCCTCGCGATGCAGCAAATTTCAGCCGACGATGCCGCGTGCATCAGAGCACTGGTCACCGGATCTGTCAGGAAAGAGGTTTTCGCCGACGCCGACTTTGTCATCGAGGCCGTTTTTGAAGAACTTGCCGTCAAAAAACAGGTCTTCGCTGAAATTGAAGCCGTTGTCTCAAAAGACTGCGTTCTTGCCACCAATACCTCATCCCTTTCAGTCAGAGACATGGGCGCCGACTTGCAACACCCCCCGAACGTGTGATCGGATTTCACTTCTTCAACCCCGTGGCCTCCATGCCCCCCCTGGTGGAAATCGTCCCGACCTCCGAGACCAACGACGAGGCCCTGGCCACGGCGTTTGCCGTTGGCCAGAACCTGAAGAAGACTGTGGTGTTGACACGTGACTCGACGGCATTTGTGGTCAACCGCGTACTGCTGCGGCTAATGGGTGAAGTTATCAATGCCTTGGACGAAGGCACTCCGCCCGAAATTGCTGACGAGGCGCTTAATCCCATGGGGCTGCCCATGACGCCGTTTACGCTTCTGAAGGTAATCGGCCTCCCGGTGGTGCAACACGTCACCGAATCCCTGAACGCCGCATTCGGCGACCGATTCCCGATATCACCGAACCAGCAGGCGCTCATCGATCGTGGAATAAAAGGCATCTGGGAAACCGACGACGACGGCGTCCGGTCAGTCCCATACTCCACCTTGGAAGCACTCCAGGTCGGCACATCACCTGCCACCTCGGAGCAGCTCCTCGAACGGGTGCAGCTCGCTCTGGCAGAGGAGATCGGTCTCCTGCTGGAAGAAGGAGTCGTTGGCGGACCCGAGGACGTTGACCTGTGCATGATTACCGGTGCCGGGTGGCCGTTAGACCTGGGGGGCATCACGCCGTATCTGGACCGTGCCGGAGCATCAGAAAGAGTGAACGGGAAGTTGTTCCACCCCCCCGCCTCGATCAACGCAGGTCTCTAATACCCCCCCAGCGGACGGGCATGAAGCATCCACAGCGAGGGGGCACAGGGCACACCGATATCCCGCACAGGTTGAGGATGCGCTGGCAGCCGCTCGGTGGGTGCACGCCAACATCGCGGAGTTCGGCGGTGATCCGGACCGGATGGTGGTTGCCGGAGACTCTGCGGGAGGGACGTTGAGCGCTGTCATCGGACATTAGCTCCACGGCATGTTCCGGCTCCAGGTACTGCTGTATCCGCAAACTGACCTCACAATGTCACAGTCGTCGATCGACGAGAACGCTGATGGCTACCTGTTGACCCGCAACGGGTGCAAGCACTTACGGTCGCAGTACTTTGGGGAATACTCTGACATGACAGATCCTCTTGCCTCCCCACTGTTCGCGAACAAGGCGCAGCTCGCAGGGGCACCGCCGGCTCTCGTCATCACCGCGGAACTGGACCCCCCCTCCGCGACGAGGGCGAGGCCTACGCCGCACGGCTGAAGGCGCCGGCGTACCCGTAGAACTAGTGCGTTTCGACGGCATGATCCACGCCTTCTATGCCTTGGCGCCATGATTCCGGCAGCGGATGAGGCGCTCGATCTCGTCGTTGAGGCCGTGCGGAAGGTGACCGCCTGACCCGTCCCTGAATCCCGTTCCAGCGAGCGAAAGACGTCGGGCACTACTGCGCTGGTTGTGCTTGGGCTATCCAGTGCTGGCGTCGCTGCGCGCCGCGCGGAGACGCGCGCCTGGTCCACTGTACCGAACACGCCAATGACGTCGACTATGCCGGACGACGGGCCCGTAGTGGCAGAAGCAATACTGGGCGGACCGCCGGTTTGGGGGGGTTCGCCTGTTGGTCCTGGTCGTGACAAGCAAACTACCTACTCCCTGACGTGATCATGTCGTCGATAGCCGGACAAGTATATTTAGTGCAATGCCCGAGGCCTAAGTGCCGTTACCGAACCGGGCTTAGCCCTTCGCGCCTTGGTGAGTTCAGTTGGATGCTGCGACGCCGGATGGTGCCGTTGAGGTGCGCGAGTGATTGCTAACCGGGCTTCAGAGTGGGCGGACCCCTGCAGCGGGATGTCCTGGTCGGTGCCATATCCGGGGGGGATGCCCAGGTGCTTTGATTTTCGGACTTCTACCTTCCACGCAAAACTGCTCCGCGGGAGTCAGGCTGATTTTCTCAGTCCAACTCCCGCGGAGCAGTTCACTCGACGAAGGGCTACTTTTTTGGCTTATGCCCCCCCCGGGGCTGTGGCCACCCCCCCGGACGCAATATGGTGCAGAGCACTGGGGTTGACGATCCTGAGACCCCCCCGCCCGTGACGTTCCACGAGGCCCGCCTCGCGTAGCTTACGTAGCGCTCGAGCCACAACTTCGCGTACTGACCCGATCGCATCTGCGAGCTCTTGTTGTTCCACGTTGACGATGAGGCCGTCTTCGGAGTTAGACGCCAGGTCGAGAAGATGTCGACTAACTCTCTGTTCGACGGTTCCAAAGATCGTGTCGGCAAGAATCTCGACGGTCTCGTAGATAATCGCGCAGGTCTGCTGCAGTAGCAGCCAGGCGACTTTGGGATCATTCTGAGCCAGCCGACGAAGATGGTTTACATTCAGCATTGACATCTCGCAGTCAGTGATCGCGTATGCAGCGATCGGCGAGGAGTCGTAGATGGCCGCTGGCAGCCCTAGGACTTGCCCGGGGGGGCCAGTGTAGCGGACGGTTGCTGCGCGTCCTTCCTTGGAGACAGCGGCAACCCTCGCCTGGCCACTGTGCAGAAGGAACAACCTCGGTGGGCTGTATGGGCCGTTGATCATTCGACCAGCCTGAACGGTGACCACGAAGGCGTCGCGCAGCATTACGTTACGCACCTCTATCGGGAGGGGGGGAGCAAAGTAGCTGTTAGCCCACGCTTCACAAGAAGCCGGGTTGAGGCCGCTGCTCATGGTCACCTCCGATGGTCCGAATCCCAATGTTATCGCCGTACAACCGTGGGGGGGAACAGGTCCCTCACAAGTCGAGACGCATCGCGCGTGCTAACGGCCATGATCGTTGCACAATTATGGACCGCTGTGCGCGTGATGTCAGGAGCTGCGTCAGTGCTCAGCGCAATCACTCAATTCCCTTCTTGAACTTTCGGTCCAGGAACGACAAAAGGTCGGCACGGAACCGTTCGGGATACTCCAAGTGCGGAAGATGCCCGCACTCGGCATAAGTGAGCAGTTCGGCGTCCGGAATCCGCTCAACCAGCTCGTCAGCATAGCCTGGAAGCCGGAGCGGATCGTCGGCACCAGCCACGACGAGTGTAGGAACCGTGATTTGTTCGTACTTCGTTTCATCGGCTCTCCCGATGTCGACCGTTCCCGTGACTCCAGGCGGGCGCAGGCGCGCCGATGCGGTGCATTGCCATGCTCCGGGGGGGCAAGGCTGAGCTGGTGACGCCACCGAATGTACTCGGTATCGTCAGCAAGAGTGGGATGGAATGTAACAGCCCGGAGGATGCGGGCCATGCCTTCTTCAGTGAGGTCATACTCTTGAATCGTGTCACGTGCTTCAGTTGCGGGTACGAAACCGCCTCCACTTACCAGGACCGCTGCGGCAGCGTTCTCGAAGAGGGGGGGGTGTCAGCCCCCGATGGCCTTGGCAAGGTAGGTGCCGCCCATCGAGTTGCCGATATAGGCTGTCGGACCCAGGTCAAGGGCCTTGATCGTGGCGGCCATATGCCGCATGCGGCGCCCTGTGGGGTCAGCGAAATCAATGACCTTATCGGTCTCACCGAAGCCGAGCCAGTCGGGGGCCACGGCATGATATCCATTGTCGGCCAGGTGTGGAATGAGTCCTGACCACGATCCTTCGGCGCAGGCGCCGTATTCGCCCGAATGGAGGAGCAGAACGCTAGGCCCAGAGCCCTGCTCGATGATGTTGGTTCGCATGCCGTCGACCACAAGGGTTCGGCTGGTATAAGTAGTCACAGGAATGGCATCTCCTTCTTAGTGGTGTTGGCGCGCTTAAGCGTTCGCCGGTTGCGGGGTAAACATGCTTGTGAGTGCGGGCTTGACCTCTTCCGCGAAAGTACGGATGCCGCGGACGGTTTCTTCGTGCTCGAGGAAGCCAGCCTGGCCCATCAGGAGCAGATGCCCAAAGCCGCCGACCCGTTCATAGAACTTCTCGATCTGACCTCGTACCGTCGCGGGTGAACCGGCGAATACGATGCCTTCGTTGATGAGATCTTCGAGGGTGAGCGATTTAAAGTCGTACTTCGACTTGTCGCCTGCCATGCCTGCGGCGCGTGCGAAGTAGGGTGAGTAGCCGGGGGGGGCTGGATGAATTCGAACGGGACTTTGTTGGCCTTGACGTACCACAGGAGTTTGCGGGGCGCCTTCGAGGCCTTCCTCATCAGTCTTGCCGGTGTAGACAAGGGCTGCATAAGCGAAGCGATCGTCCGCGGGTGCCGCGTGGCCTGTCTCGATCTTCCTCTGACGGTATGCATCGAACACTTTTCGCGTGCCCTCGTAGCCAGTGAGGAACGATGCTATAACGAAGTCGTTGTCGGCAATGCGGGCGGCGCTTCCTGGACTCATGGCCGTAACCCACGCTGGAGGAGTCGGCTGCTGATACGGGCGCGGCCAAATGTTGACTTGCCGCTGCTGGAAGTAGCGACCTTCCCAGTTAAAGGGGGGGCCGTCGTGGGTGGTCCAGGCCTTCTGAATAAGGTCAATGGCTTCCCACATACGTTCGTTCATTCCGACAGGCTGGCTATTGACGGCAGAGACCTCATACGGGACGCCGCGGACGAAACCCACCTCAAGACGGCCACGGCTCAGGACGTCAACCAATGCCATCTCCTCGCTACCCGCACAGGGTCCTTTCGGTTGGCGACCGGGTTGCCAAGGATGAGGATGCGAGCATCCTTCGTGATGCGGCTGAGGATGCCGGCGATCACAGGTGCGGCTGGATCCATGCATGTCGCGGTCGCATGGTGTTCATTAATCATGATGTTGATACCGGACTCGTCCGCGACCTGCCACTCGGCCAGGTATCGATCCCAGAGCGCGGCGGCCCGTTCAGGTTCGATAATACTGTTCGGAAGGGTAACCCTTACGGAGTCGAAACTGTCGTCTTCGGGCAGGTACGGATACGCGGTCTCACTAAAGTGCCAATACTGCATTTTGATTGCTCCTTCGAAATCAGGGCGGCCGCTAAACGGCGTGCTCGGCGATAAGCTTCGCCAGAATGGTGGGCTGTTCTACCTGCGCCTGGTGGCCTGCGTCCTCGATGACCTCGAAGCGGGCGTTGGGAATGGCTTCGGCGTAGGCCCGACCGTAGTCGACGCTGGCGATACCATCTTTGTTGCCCCAAGCGACAATGGTGGGGGGGACGTCGATCCGTGTTAGCCAACGCCTTAGGCGTGGGTTGTGCAGGTACGGCTCCCAGGCGTACAGGGCGAGGGCCTCCTCGTTCCTGGCGATGTGCAGCACGTCCTCACGCGGTGCTTGGGTAAGGTCCCCGGGACCGCTCTCAGAATCCGCGAAGAGCCGGGAGTTCAGCTCGGTGCGCGACATCGCGAAGAAGTCCGCGATGTCTCGATCTTCCCGGCCCCCCCTACTTTGATGCCGAGGGGGGGATCGATGAGAGCCAGTCGCCCTACACGCGACGAATCCCGCACGGCCATTTCGGCGGCCACCCAGCCCCCCGAATTGCAGACCGACTACGATAACGTCACGAAGGTTGAGCTTCTTGAGCCATTCGAGGTACAGATAGGCAAGGTCTTCGACCGAGTCGCACCAGTCAGGGCGGGGGGGTGAAAGCCCGAACCCGGGGGGGTGGCTGGGGAGCTAAAACGTGGAAGCGTTCGGATAGGGCGGAGATGAACGTTGCGTTCGCTTCCCGGCCCTCTACGCCATGAAGTAGCAGGAGAGTGGGGCCGGTGCCGGCGCTGTGGACGTCGAGTGTGACGTCTTCGCCTGCGACTCGTGCGATCACCGTTCCATTGTCCTGGTCGACCAGTGTCAACATGCTCGCGTTCCTTTCGTTTGGGAGTGTGGCTTGTGCGTAAGCGAGTGCATCTAATCGGACAGCATTGGCAGCCCGTAGCCGAGTCGTGCATCTTTTTTCAAGGATCGGCGGCAATTGTCCAGCACGGCGATGCTGTATTGATGGTCTTCCGTTTCCTTGTTGCCAAAATACTGTCGTTTTTTTCTTCCCGGATCGATGACTTCGATGCACACTGCGTGTGACCTAGGACACGCGATAGGGGGAGTCGGGGGGCCAGGGTACTGACGGCGTGGTGGTGCCTATTGTGGAGACAGCTCGTGTCACAGGAGCCGGACGCGCGGGATGGATGCTCCAGGCGGGTCTCAGCGTTGTGCACAACAGGCGGCTTGAACTCTGGGAACTGGGACAGTGCTCCCGCGTGAGGACTCACGCGGGAGCACTGATGTTTGCGTTTGGCAGTGACCACAGCCGGTGAGGCTATTGGCAGTTAGTCCTTGGCAGGTACAAGTTTGAACGAGTCACCATCTCGTTGTATGTAATTGCCAGTGGGAGTGCCGAAATGGCTACCCAGCACGAGAGTGGAAGTGTCGGCGAACCTTTCCAGGAAGGTGCGCCGAGTCTCGGTTGCTTTCGTGGGGGGTAGTGTCCATCTGAACAGACCAGTCCGACCGTCCGACTTGGGCTTGAGCGTGGAACAGATCACCCGCGATGACGCTGTCTCGTCACCGGACTCCAGCAGGACTGACACATGGCCGGGGGGTATGTCCGGGCGTACTGATGACTGTCACCCCCCCGGGACCACTTCCTGGTTGGGCTCAAGCCAGTCCACCAGTCCGGCCTCCACGATGGGTGCGATGGAATCTCGGTACACCTCATGAACGTCGATAGCCTGCTGCGCAAACTCCGTGTACGAATCAGCGGTCGACGAATCGTTGACATACTTCGTCCAATAGTCGTATTCACTGCGGACGAAGCGGTATCGAGCGTGCGGAAAGGTAGGAACCCACCGGCCATCGACTAATTGGGTGTTCCACCCCCCCACATGGTCTGTATGCAGGTGCGTACAGATCACCATGTCCACCTCGTCGCGGGGACAGACATCGTCGAGGCGCGACAGGAAATCAGTCTCCAATTTGTGGAAAAGCTCCCACTGGCGCTGCTTACCGTTACCGGCACCGGTATCGATGATGATTTTGTGGGTCGGCGTCTCAACCAGAAGTGTGTGAATTGACAGGTTGATCTCGTTACCCCGCCGGTACTCCGGCGAGAGCCACTCTAGTTGCTCTACGGCCTCGAGAGTGCAGTCCGGCATCACAGCAAGCCACAAGTCGATGGGGAACCACCCCCGCAATCTCCGGGACTTTTGTGACGACAATGTCTCCAATTTTCCATTGCTCCATGGCTTTATAGCTCCTTTGCTGATGTCCATGACATGTCCGTTATCACACCTCGGATGAGCTGTAGGGTCAATGGGTTGACTACTTAGGTCACACTCTTCCCGACCTGAGTAGTCCCCCCCTGCCGTGACCGGCGCCGTCTCCGTGGGAGTTCACCCTTGACCTTGCGCAAATCAAACGGAATTGTAGGGCGCAGGTCATCTGGCTCTCCCGCTGAACACGGCAACCGACGAGTTCGGCCGAAGCTGACTTTTGTCGCCGGAATTGCCATGGGCACACCTCGCACTGCTGAAAATGCCCGCATGAGGCGGCCATGACTTTGGCGACCTCGGCTCAGTTTTCACATCACCGGACCGGTGGTGGTGACGACTCAATCGGCGAACACTTGGTCTCCTGGAAACACTGGCGATGCCAGGACCCTTCCCTACCACTCATTCGCCAGCTAGCAATTAATTAAGAAAGGAGTCGACGATGACTGGAACTGTGAACCGCTCAGCACGGCAGAGAATTGCCATTGTGGGTGCAGGTATCGGAGGGCTCACCCTTGCTATTGAACTGCGTCGTCAAGGCTTGGACCCACAGGTCTACGAACAGGCCGAGGAACTGACGGAAGTCGGCGCTGCCGTCGCTCTGTCGGCCAACGCCACCCGGTTCCTTCGCGACCGCATCGGCATTGGAGCCGGCCTAGCAGAACGAGCTAACGCCGTCGACGGACTCATCTTCCGTGACGGCCGCGACGGGCGTGAGCTCGGCCGGGTACTCTCGCGTCAGGCGTACCTGGATCAGTGTGGGGGGGCGCCGTACTACGGCGTCCACCGCGCCGCTCTTCAACAGTTGCTCTCCGACGCGCTCGGGCGCGAGGGTTTGCATCTCGGAAAGCGGCTTGTGAGCGTCGACGATTCCGGGCCGACGGCAGTTTTGCACTTCGCCGATGGGGGACCGGGCGGAGGCCGACTTGGTGATCGGCGCGGACGGGGCTAAGTCCCTCCTGCGTCGCCACGTCGTCGGTTACGATGATGTCCAATTCTCGGGATGCTTCGGCTGGCGTGGAATCGTTGCACCCGAACAACTCGACTTGTTGCCGGATCCGGACGCCATGCAGTTCGTGGATAGGACCGGGTGGGCACTTGCTGCACTACCCAATTGGCAACGGTGACCACAACTTCCTGCTGGTGAAGCGGCACTACGGGCCGTGGCCGGACCGGGCCTGGGTCGCTCCCAGCGAGCCGGGCGCACACGTCGCCGCTTTCGAGGCTGGCACCCGGCCGTCATCCAGATGATCAGTGCGGCGCCGTCCGGCGAACGCTGGGGGGGCCTGTTTCACCGACCGCCACTGCACTCATGGAGCAAGGGACGCGTCACGCTCCTGGGCGATGCTGCCCACGCCTTGGTGCCCCATCACGGTCAGGGTGCGAACCAGTCCATAGAGGACGCAATCGTTCTGGCTGACTGCCTTGTCGACGCCATAGCCGGAAACTACGATCTGGAGATTGCCCGGAAACGCTTCCAAGATTTGCGGGAGGAAAGAACCCGGCGTGTCCAGATCGCTTCAATCACCACCGCGGACGTGCTCCACCTCCCGGACGGCCCACTGGCGGAAGCTCGGAACGCCCGCCTCGCTGCGCCCGATATGTGGCAGCGCCATCTGGCATGGGTCCACGAATTCGTGGCCGATCGCGAAAGTGCCTTTTCGCCTGTCTGACAGACAACACCGCTCTGCACCCGCCCCAAACTTGACCACCCACGTGCCGACGCCTCTCGGCGTTGAAACTACCTATGGAAAAGGAACAACCAACAATGGAACTGAGACTCCACCACGTTAACGTGGTTTCTGACAATATGGAGGAGCTGCACAACTTCTACTCCGAGGTGCTCGGACTTGAAAAGATGCCGATGCCGCCGATGATTGACCATATCGGTCACGAAGCCGATGGAAAGGCCGAGGACGATGAGAGCTGGCGCGATAACGTCGGGTTCTTCGATGCAGGAGGCGGCGACGAGCTGCAGATCCACGCAGGCAGGCGGCAGGCGTACATCGGACCGCTGATGGGACACAGCATCAATCCGCTCTTGACCGGACACTTTGCCTTCCGGACGGACGATCTTGACGCCGTCCGTAAACAGCTCACCGAGAAGAACATCCCGTTTTCCGACTACGGCGAGTGGGCGGTCAAGGACTGGGACCAGATATTCCTGACCGACCCTGCAGGTAACGTAATCGAAGTCCATCAGCTGCTGCGTTGACCCAAATGTCCACCAGTCAATCCGGGCACGGTCGGTTTGCTCCCGCGTGGCGGGAGAGACCGGAGGGTTCAACCTGGGGCGACTTCGGCCCCCCCAACGACCGTCTCGGCCGGCTTAACCTCATCGGACCTGAACAGGTCCTCAAGGGTGTCAGCGAGGTACAGGACGGGCACACGTTCAGCCTGTCGCTTCCGCTCGACCAGCCACGCGGCGTAACCCTGAGCGCGCACAGCTTCCGCCGATCGTGAGACCAACATTGCGCAATGGCCACGTGAACTTTCATTGTGACATGGGTGTTGCGTTTGAGGGCGCGTCCGATGTGGTGAGCGATGATCTGGTCGTCCTGCATACCCAGTTCTCCACTCAGTGGGACGCATTCGGACACGTCGGGGGCACGTTTCGACTCCGATGGGGGACGGCGTTCCAGAGATCGTCTATTACAACGGTTGGCGCGCCGATCGTGATGTTATCGGGCCGAAGGAACCCGCAGATGCTGGCCTGGCGAGCCTGTCTCATACCTTTGGTGCCGAGACTGGGACTGCATCGACGAGTGACGCCGGTCCGGTTGATATCTCCCACATGGCACGGCACGGCGTCCAAGGCAGGGCCGTGCTGGTCGACCTTGAAGACCATTTTGGGCCGCAACGCCGGGTGATAAATGGCCGTGAACTTCTCACAGCGATGGACGCAATCGGCGCCCACGTCGAGTCGGGCGACATCCTTCTCTTGCACACAGGATTCGCACGTGCTCTGGCGGAAGGACGGTCGTCACATGATCTGGCAGATCGTGGTGCATTGCTGGATGGCAACGACTCCGTACTGCGGTCATGGATCCGTGACTCCGGAGTCGCTGCAATCGCCGCAGATAACCACGCAGTCGAGGCGTTTCCGCCAGCGAACTTTATGTCGGGCAACCCTGTGCTACCGCTGCATGAGCTCTGTCTGTTCCGCCTCGGGGGGGTTCATCTGGGCGAACTATGGTGGCTCAGCGACTTGGCACTCCACCTCAGAAGAACCGGCAGGACCAGGTGCCTGTTGACAGCCCCCACCACTAAATCTCCCCCCCGGTGCCACCGGATCCCCCAGTGACGCCGGTGGCCACGACTTGAAGAAGGATAATATGAGTCCGCAAACAGAACGTCTCCTCGTGACCGGAGGTGCTTCCGGCATCGGCCGAGCGATCGTAGAAGCCGGCCTGGAACGAGGATGGGACGTTGTCGTACTCGATCGGGACGCCGCCGCGGCCGGGCGCTCCATCCAGGTTGATCTGTCCGACTCAGAAAGTACTGCTAGTGCCCTGCAAGAGGTACTCCAAGATGGTCCGATCACACGTCTGGTGAACAACGTCGGTGCGGTGTTTCCAGCCTCGCTGGAGGAGCAGACACTGCAGCAGGTGGATGCATCATATGCATTGAATCTCCGCTCCGCGGTGCAGTGCACGCAGGCTGTGCTCCCGGGAATGAAGGTCGCTGGTTTCGGACGTATCGTCAACATGTCTTCCAGGGCTGCGCTGGGCAAAGAACTTCGAACAGCTTATGCCGCAGCGAAGGCCGGCCTTATTGGCATCACCCGTGTTTGGGCACTGGAACTGGGACGTCATGGGATCACGGTGAATGCGATCGGTCCGGGACCAATCGCCACCGACCTGTTCCTACAGGCCAACCCCGAAGACTCGCCCCCCCGGACCGAGGCAATCAAGGCATCGGTACCCGTGGGACGGCTCGGGCAGCCTTCAGATGTCGCTCACGCTGCGACGTTCTTCCTTGGCGAGCCTGCCGGATTCGTGACAGGACAAACACTCTATGTATGTGGGGGGGCCTCACCGTTGGACTGAACACCGCCTGACGCGGATTTTGTCGGAACATGTCCTCGTTGGCACATCAGAAATCCCCTAGCGCCCTCTTTATCCCGGCACGGATCACCCTCTTCATTGAAGGCCCAACCGCCGTTTGCGTAACGGTCGCCGGCGAGCCCGTTGATCCGACGCTGCTACATGCCTAGTGAAACACGGCGGCCCCCCCTTCAGACACGCAAAAGTCATAGGGAGCTGGAAAGCTTCGCCTGTGCCTGAAGTTCCTCTCTAGCGTGCCATAAGTCACAGTCAGGCGGTGATGCAGAACACATACTGGTGTTGTCGGGTCGGAATGACGACTTGTACAGCCAGATCAGCTTCCCAACTCGCTGGCGCCTACGAACGTAAGGGAATCTCATGAGCAGCCTCTTCACCTTTCTTCAAAGCCTCCTCCACACCGGAGCCCCCCCGTCGGTTTCGCAGCATGAGGACCGCAGGCCCTATGGAGACCTAGGCACTGTGTCTTGCACGCTTGGCTCGGCCTCGAGCTTTACGAGGCTGAGCCTTCGGTCTGAGCAAGGGGGTTCCCCCCCTACCTGCCGCTGAAGGCCGAAACAACCGACAAATCCGCAGTTCTCAGGGCCGCGCCTCAGTAACTCTCGGCGGGGAGACGAGACTGTATCCATTTGACCAAACGCACGAGCGGGACAATTGTTTCCCCATGCTCGGGAGTCGATTGCCACCATTCTCGGATGTGGTCTCGGCCCTGGATCCCCCGCCAAGATCGGCACAGGCGAGGTGCCCGCCGTCTGCACAGCACGGACTAGCGCCGCATCATCCCATTGTGAATATCCGTCGCCATGCTTGCTCCCCCCCCGGAAGGTGGACTCGGACTGCCGGGCTTCAAGACCAGCCACTGCCACCACCCTGATCCTCATCCATGAGGGACCTCCCCCCCACTGTTCCCCCCCAGGAGCTTTCCCAACCGGTCGCCACCTCCACTAGCGGTCAGGAGAAGAGGGGCGTAGCGTCCATTGGAAGGGGCGCAACGCACTTGGTGCTCCAGCACGGAGATTTCCAATCACAAACTGGAGGAGCCTGTCTTGGCTGGTTGGAATGCCGATACAGCGGCCGGTCCCTTAGGGACCGGGGTCATCACGCTGGTGGAAGGATCAAGCTTCTGTATCTCCTCGGCTAACGGAGACATTCATTCCGAACATCCACACGGTCTTTTCGTTCACGATACACGCGTAATTTCCGGCTGGTCGCTAACTCTGAATGGCCAGCAGAGGTTCATCTTAATCAAAGCCTCAAGCATCTCAAGTCGACCCAGCAACGAAACGCGAAGGCAGCCTCTTAGTTTCCAAATTCTGGCATATTCCACCATCATCAAAATTCGCTCTTTCGCACACCGGAATTTCCCTGGGCTTTGATATTCGGACCTCGCCTCGAGCACCACCGGCGGCTGGTATGCACAGATACCCGGGGTGAGATTCAAACTTGGAGTAGTGAACAAGCACTGATTAGACGTCTGAGCCGCTTTTCATTGGGAGGAGAAATAATGGATCTTCAATTGGCTGGTAGGTCGGTATTGATAACAGGAGCGTCGCAGGGTATAGGCGCAGGTCTTGCCGAGGTGTTTGCAGAAGAGGGCTGCGATCTCCACCTCGTAGCTCGTTCAAAGAAGAAATTGTAGATATTGGCGGATCAACTTGTTGATAAGCATAATATCAAGGTCATGATCTACGATTATGATCTTTCATCTGCCGAAGCCATTGAAGCATTTGCTGCGGCGACGATCAACGTGCCTATTGATATTTTGGTCAACAATGCCGGCTCAATTCCAGGCGGTGACCTGTGGGATGTGAGTGCCGAGCGTTGGCGCGTCGGATGGCAGCTAAAAGTATTTGGTTACATTGATTTATGCCGCATGTTTTATGAACGGATGCGTCATGCAGGTAATGGCGTGATCCTGAATAACATCGGAAATGGTGGTGAAAACCCCGACTTCGACGATACTGCCGGCTCGACGGGTAATGCTGCGCTGATGGCCTTTACGCGGGCATTGGGGGGCAAAAGCCTTGAGGATGGCATTCGCGTCCTGGGAGTGAATCCCGGCCCGGTGGCAACAGATCGCATACTTGGGCTCTTGAAGGCTCGCGCTCTAAAGAAGTTCGGTGACGAGAACCGCTACCCGGAACTCCTGGCTCGATATCCGTTAGGGCGTGCCGCACGTGTCCGAGAGGTTGCTGATCTGTTCGCTTTTCTTGCCTCGCCGCGCTCTGCCTATACATCAGGGACAATTGTCACGGTCGACGGAGGCATCACATCACGTCCGCCAGTCTGAAGCTGTCACGAGCCACCTGCTGAGCCGTCAACAGGTGACGCGCCATTCCTCATTTGGTAGGTCTGCGATGAGGCAGGTTGCGGATCCCATGAATAGCGGGAGTAGACTTCGTAACCTTCGTCCCCCCCACGAACATCTGGCGCTGAGATGCTCCTTCTGCTGAGATCCAGACGATGGAACCGTCGGGTGTGACGGCTGCGACTGTTCCTGATCGTACGAACTTCCCGTGGCGTCGTATCACCACGTACTGCCCCCAAAGCACGCTGCCAGTCGGGCTGCAAGTGAACGTCCATGGTTTCCTGTCATTGCGATATCTCTGCAAGGGAGCGGTGGGGGGGCGCTTGTACGTTGCGATAGTTTGATGATCCGTGTGATCACCCGGCGCCCCACCGCAGTTTTTGGGCGAGCGGAGGCTGACTAAATGGCCCGCTGTTCCACGCCGTTGTATTCGCTCAGCGGGCGGATGAGGGAGTTGGAGGCGACCTGTTCCATGATGTGGGCGGTCCAGCCGGTGATGCGGCTGGCGACGAACAAGGGAGTGAAGGTCGGGGTGTCGAATCCCATGAGGTGGTAGGTGGGGCCGGCGGGGTAGTCGAGGTTGGGTTTGATGGCCTTGGCTTCGTCCATGGCTTGCTCCAAGCCGTTGTAGAGACCCAGGAGTTCGGGACGTCCGTAGTGGGCGATCATCTTGTCCAGGGCGGCTTTCATGGTGGGCACGCGGGAGTCGCCGTGCTTGTAGACGCGGTGTCCGAAGCCCATGACTTTCTTCTTTTGGGCCAGGGCGTCTTCCATCCATGCTTGGCGCGGGTGGCAGCCTCCTGGAGGGATTCTTCGCTGCGGATGCCGATTTCGTCGAAGGTGTGCATGACGGCTTCGTTGGCCCCGCCGTGCAGCGGGCCCTTGAGGGCACCGATCGCGGCGGTCACGGACGAGTGTAGGTCCGACAAGGTGGACGTGACGACGCGGGCGGTGAAGGTGGAGGCGTTTAAGGAGTGCTCCGCGTACAGGATCATGGAGACGTTGAAGGCTTCCACGACCTCGGGGGGGACCTGCTCTTCGCCGAACGTCATCCAGAGGAAGTTGGCCGAGTAGTCCAGATCCTCACGCGGCTCAACGACGTCCTGGCCGCGGCGGCGGCGCTGGTCATAAGCCACAGCCGCGGGCATCGCTGCCCATAGATCGATGGCCTTGCTCATGTTGGCTTCGGGAGATGAATCCTCAGCCAACTCGTGCCGGGCGCCGAGCACCGACGCCGCCGTACGGCAGACATCCATGGGATGACAGCCCAGAGGCAACGCGTCGATGGCCTGCTTCACCACGGGGTCCAGTGGACGGCTCGCGCGCTCACGTGCCGTGAACTCTGCCAACTGGGCTTGGTCAGGCAGTTCGCCGTTCGACAGCAGGTACGCGACTTCTTCGAAGCTGCACTTGGCGGCGAGTTCCTGGACCGGGTATCCGCGGTACAGCAGCGAGTTGGTGTCCGGGTTGACCTTCGAGACGGCGGTGTAGTCCACCACGACGCCGGCAAGGCCCTTGCGGATTTCTGTTTCAGGCATATTTGAACTCCTTTGTTCTGTAGTGAATGCGTTACCGGACGCAGGAACCTGGAAGTTGAAGACGCCGGTATCAAATTGGTTGTATGCCTCGTAATCCACCAGGTCGTAGAGCCGTGCCCTGGTCAACATCTGCGGAACCCTTACTTCCTGGGTACCGCGGCTCTTCAACGTGTCGAGGACCTGTTCTGCAGCGACCATGGCAATGCGGAGGAGGGTGACGGGGTAGATGACAATGTTTACCCCGACGCTTTGGAGTTGGTCGACGGTGAAGAGGTCGCTTTTGCCGAACTCTGTCATGTTGGCGAGGATGGGCACGTCCACGGCGTCGCGGATGGCTTGGAACTCGCCCAAATCACGCATGGCTTCGGGGGGGAAGATCGCGTCGGCGCCGGCGTCTACCAGGGCTTTGGCGCGGTCCTGGGCGGCTTGATTCCTTCGACGGCGCGGATGTCGGTGCGGGCCATGATGAGGAAGTTCGGGTCGCGGCGTGCGTCTGCTGCGGCGCGGATGCGTTTGGTGGCGGTGTCGATGTCGAGACGTTTTTGCCGTCCAGGTGGCCGCATCGTTTGGGGGGGTTGAATTGGTCTTCGATGTGGCAGCCGGCCAGGCCCGCGTTCTCGAGTTCCTGGATGGTGCGGGCCACGTTCATGGGCTCGCCGAAACCGGTGTCTGCGTCCACCAGGGACGGCAGGTCGGTCATGCGGGCGATCTGCCGGCCCGGGTGGCCACCTCCGTCAGGGTGGTCAAGCCGATGTCCGGCAGGCCGAGGTCGTTGGCCAGGACTGCGCCGGAGATGTAGACGCCGGCGAAGCCTTCTCCTCGATCAGGCGGCCCACTCGGGGGGAGACCTGCTCGGTGATACCGAAAACAGAGGCGCCCTTGCCGTTCGCGGAGGGAGCGTGGGTCAGTGCCTGGGCGCGGGCTGCGACGATGGGTGCTCGGTTCAGGGAGGCGATGGCTACCGAGCGTTGTCGATGATGCGGTTGATCACCATGTCAGTGACCTCCGGAGTGACCTCGACGGGGTCGGCGGCGACCACTGCGATCTTGTGTGCCAACTGCTCCTCGCGGGGCAGGTTCTCTTCGCTCTTGTAGACGCGGACGTGATTGTTCTTGACCATGATGCTCCTTCAAATATGACGTATTAGAGGGCCGGATGTACGGCCTTGACGTGGGTGCGACTGCGACGCAAATAGAGACTGCAGGCACAGCGACTGGCGCACCTTAACGCGCAGCTGCCACCGGCAGGTAGGGATGGCCCGTTCGTCAGCGAGACCTTCGCCGCCCAGATTCCCAAAGTGTCTCCGGTAGAAAGGATCCAACCTCGTACCGCTGATTCAACAACTCGGCTGGGAGTAGAGCGTTTTGAGACCGAACCGGCCCGCCAAGAACTCCGCACAAGGCTCTCCGTAAGCCAAGTCAAAAGCGTGTATAGAGACAGTGTATACATTAGACGGGGGGGATCGGGCAATAAATTATGGATAGAATGGCGCCAATGTATACACAGAACTCAGTTGTAGCTGAACAATGCTTCCGTACTAACGATCGGCGACTGACGCATGCGGGCCGATCAGGGAGATAGGAATCGGGCAAGTGCACTATGACCTTGTGCGGGGGGGATGTGGAGAAGTCCATGCAGTTCGATTCGGAAGGACCTTCGACATCCGAGAGAATTTGTTCATTCAACTCCATATGACAAGGTAAACCGCGCTTCTGAGAGTGAACTGGGCGGGAACCGTGAAACAGGAAGTAGCCACTCTCCAGTTGCTATCAGGTCAGAGCAGGGGCGAGAACAATGTCAAAACGGGTACGAGCCCAAGCCTTACCGTCAAGGTCCCGACCGTCGGGGGTGGCGTCCCAGCGGGCTGCGTTTCGAAGCTCTTGATCAGCGAGTCTTTCACGCCGAACACTGAGTCGCCTATCTCGATCTGAGGGTCGCCTGCAACAAAGATGTGCGTCACGAGAGACCGCAAGCCATCAGCTGAGACCATGAAATGGAGGTGGGATGCGCGAACAGGGGGAGCGGCCTACTGACTCGAGCAGCTGCCCCACGGGCCCGTCATCAGGAATGGGATAGGGCGTCGGTGTGAGTCCCCAGAACGCGTACTTTCCGTTTTCGTCTGCGAACAGGTGAGCACGGCCAGCGATGCGGCCATCGCCGTACTGAACGTCGTAAAAGCCCTCCTCATCAGCCTCCCAGACCTCAATCCTGGCCCCCGGAACAGGGCTGGCGGAAGAATCGGTAACTGTCCCTTCGACCCAGCAGGGCTGGCCGGCTGCACCGCCTGCAATATCACCGCCTATTGCAATCTCGGGGGGGCGTTTTCTAGGAAAAACGGTCCGAAGACGGTGGCCTCTGTGGCTCCTTTGTATGCTTGATTGTTCATTGCAATGGTTTGCATGGAGAGGCCCAGCACGTCGGAAAGCAGGACGAATTCCTGACGTTTGCCGTCCGTGATATGTCCGGCCGTGGTGAGGAAGTCGATCGCGGTGCGCCACTCGTCCTCCGTCAGACGGACCTCACGGAGGAAGTTGTGCAGGTGCCGAGTCAGGGACTGCATGAGAACTTTTAGGCGAGGGTCCTCAGTCTTGTTGAACGACTCTACGACGGTTTCGATCAATCGGTTTTCGATTTTCGACTGCGCGGCGCTGATGCCTTTTCCTGCCGGGATGGTTTCGGACAACCTGTACTCCTTTAATTTGTCTGGGGGGGAGGTGTGCCTGATGGCTGATTGGAGGTGAGAGAGCGGTTAGCGATCCAGCAGGATGGCCGGGTCTTCTCCGTTCAGGGCTGCCTGAAGGAGACGGGTGAGGTCCTGCGCGGTGACGGGACGTGGGTTTGAAGCCGGGACGGCGGGGGGGAGAATTAGGGGGGGCACTGCTTCGGCGATGCCCTCGGCAGTGAAGCCGTAGTCCGAAAGCGCTTTGGGCGCGTCCAGGCGTTTGCGGAGCTCCTGCAACCCGGTCAGTGCATCCGCCGTACCAAAGGCTGCAGCAATGCGAGCCGCGGCGTCAGGCGCGTGCGCGCCGTTGAAGGCCAGAACGTAGGGCAGTACGGCGGCGTGAGTCTGGGCATGGGGGGAGGTTGTAGGTCCCGCCAAGGACATGGCAGGTCTTGTGGTGCAGCCCGGATCCTGCTGAGGCGAATGCGACGGCGGAGAGGTAGGCGCCGTAAAGAGCTTGCTCGCGTCCTTCCACGCTATGGGGGGGTCGGTTGCGATGAGGGGGGGCAGGCCTTGGCTGAGCGCACGGATTCCTTCAGTGGCAAGGGCTGCGTTAATCGGGTCCGCGCGGGGGGGGCCCACATAGAGTCGATGCAGTGGGCCATACCGTTCAGGCCGGAGGCCACGGACATTCCCACAGGCAATGAAAGTGTCAGCGCAGCATCATAAATGATTGTTGCCGGCAGGACGGATGCGTCCACTCCAGTGGTCTTTCTTGATGCCTCCGTCAGGCCCCCACACGTTAGTAGCCTCCGATCCGGCGTAGGTCGTGGGCACGGCGATGATGGGCAGGCTGGACGTCATCGCAATCGCTTTGGCGAGTCCCGTGGTTGACCCCCCCCACCGATACAGACGAGGAGATCAATGCCGTGCCGGGCCGCGGCGGAGCGGGCCTTCTCAGCCGCTTCGATGGGCACGTGCATCACCACGTCGTGGTGCCAGAGAAGCACCTCAATGTCGGCAGCAACAGCGCGCGCCATCTCGGCTTGGAAGGCCGAAGCGATCACCATCACACGCTGAGCGCCGAGTCTGGATACTTCCACCGCGAGGTTGGCAGCAGCCGCACCCGTACCGAAAAGGACACGCTGGCCCAGAGTTTCATGTTCAAAGGTCGGCATCAGACAAAGCCCCCCCCTTTGTAGCGAGTTCGCCGTCGTGTCCATAGACCCAACCGCCGCTGACCAGCGCGCCGTCCGGGCACAGGGCTTCGTCGCGTCGTTCGCGTTGTTCAGGCCCACCTGGCAAGAAGCTGATATGCGTTTGGCCCCGGCACAGTTGCTGAAAGAGGAAGTGCTTAGTGCCGTCGGGAAGTGCATCAAGATCAAGGTGGCGGCCAATCCTAAGTGGCAATGCCTTCACGGTATTGAGATTTAAGTTCAGTTGTAGCTCTGGTGGTCTCCGACGTTGAGTGGCCCGTGGCTCGGAGCACTGGTTCCAGCCAGGAGACTTGGTTACTGAATCTCCGCACCTTGCTAGGCGAGGTCCATCTGTAGGCATCATGCTCCCAATTGATCTGAAGCCGTCGGCGCACCGACAAGGCAGTAAAAGTGTGCACAAGCCACGGTGCGCCGGTGGTGTCATCCAACGTCAGGCAAGGACCTGCCCTTAGTTCAACCACATCGTGGCCAATCAACTGTTTCCTCGGCAAGTTCCTGCAGGGCCTGCTGACGTGGCGTTGCGCCCGGCTCTAAAAACCCAGTAACGCAATGCCAGCGACCAACGTCGTGGTCGAGATTCGAGCTCCTTCTGAACAGAGCGATTTTATGTTGCCATTCGAGCACTACGGCGACGAGGACGCGTCCAACTGGAACGGGCGTATGGTCTTCTGAAGAATCGTCATCAGTTGCCGTGCTTTGCAGCTCCTCGGCGCCCCCCCCGAACCGTCCGGTTTGGAGGACTGCCCTCCATGTGTCGAGTTGGACTGCTCATAGGGAGATCTGTCCCATCCAAGGCCAAAGAGCCGTGACCGTATCCGCTGAAGCCATGCGACGTCGAACGCGTACGTCCTCAGCGATGAGGCCACCAGTTCCTGTTCATTGGCACAACGCACCTGTCCTCTGAGGAACGCGGTCAGTTCCACGGCTACACGGCAACCGTAAATGTCGGCATCGAAGTCCAGCAGATGGACCTCGACTAGGGTTGCCGCGGTGTCCGGATAGTACGTTGGCCGGTGACCAATCGAGACAGTAGCCATGTAACGGCCAAACCCTTCGACGTCGGCGAAGCCTGCCCAGACACCATCAAGCTCAGCCGCCCGGTCCGTTTGCAGGTTTGCTGTGGGGGGGAATCCGAGTTGACGGCCGCGAGCATCACCATGCTCGACAATTCCCTGAAGTGTCCGTGTCATTCTTGTCCTCGTTCTGTGAGGCCCAACATACTGAGCCCGAAAATAAGCAGCCCCGGCGTGCACTCCGATGTACCCCTGCCTGAAGCATTCAGAAGCCCTTGGCGATCGTTCCCTTAGAGCCTCGCTGAGCACTGCGGAGAGCCCTGGGGGCGGGACAGGTCACAATGGGAAACGGCTGAATGGCGTGAGATCGTGAACTATCCCGCCTGATCCTTCAGTCAGCGACGGGTGTTGGGGGCGCGAAGGCCTGCCTTCTCCAGCCTGGGCAGAACATCACCTGTGAAGTTGGAGAGCCCTGCATCATAATCAAGCCAAGTGAGCAGGACGCCGTCTATTCCGGCATCACTCAGCATTTCCAGCCTCTGTGCGATCGTTTCCGATGTCCCAACCAGGGGGGGAACCCTCCCGCCCCCGGCTGCGAAGCGCTGCCGCATCTCAGCGGCGACTTCGGGTGGCAACATCTGGCTGTTGACTTCCATCAACTGCAGCCAGGCGTCGACGCTCTCGGCGTCTTCGTATTCCACGGAGAATCGTCGGAGCTCGGCCTCGGCGGCAGCATCTGTCTCCTCCTGCACGACTACGCTGTGCGTCCACACACGAATTTCTCGTCCGAACTGCTCACGGGCAGCCGACTTGTAGCTGTCGACTTGCTTTCTGATCTCTTCGGGATCCTCCGAATGAACTATCACGAAGCAAAGATCCGCATGCTCTGCGGCGAAGCGCATTCCACGAGGGGGAACCTGCTGCATTCATGATAGGAATCGAGTTCTGCAGTGGCTTCGGGCTGGACGTTCCGCCTACTACGTTGAAGAAGGTGCATGGTGGTCGAATTCTTCGTTTTCCGTCCACAGTCGGCGAATCACGGTCAACCATTCACCAAGATATTCATACCGCTCGTCGTGTTCACGCATCTCAGCGCCGAACATTTCCAGTTCCGGGCGGTTCCATCCCCCCCACGACGTTGAGCGCAAAGCGACCACCGGAAATGTGATCGATTGTCGCAGCCTGCTTTGCAGCGACAATCGGATGCAGGGAGGGAGCATGAGAAGTGGCGAATATGCTGATGTTGCGAGTGACAGAAGCCATGCCCGCCGCCCAAACGAACGGGTCAAATACCGAACCTGTCTTGTGACCGGGACGATCTTTCGCGTAAGCCTTCCAGCGGGCAAATGGAACTATCGCCTCTAGCCGGCCTCATCTGCGGCGATGGCGGTCCTCAGCGAATATTCCCACGACAGGTCTTTCGCCTCGGGCGCCAAAGTGAGCGCGGCACCGTGACCGTTCGTGCAAAACAAGCCGAGCTTCAACTTGTTACCGCCAAAAAGCGCGTTATTAGTGACTCGTTCTGCTTCAGGTAGCTGCAGAATCTCCCCAGCCCGATCGCTGAGCGCCGGTTCGTCCAGTTTCGCCGTTACATTAGGCATTTTTCTCCTAGGCTGTTCGTTTCGCCCCACACGGCCTTGTGTGACGGGCTGTCATCGGTGACAGCGTGCTAACCCGAAAATCCTGATTGCTCGCCATTGACCCTCGGGGGGGTCCTTTGTGTTGGAAGTGGATAAGCTATTTAAATCACATCGATAACCCCATGACGGTGACTCTAGTCACACGATCAAGCGACTCACATCACGGAAGCTCTTGCTGACAGCGGAACTGGCGGGCGAGTCGAACCTTCTCAGCATGTCAAAACGAAGGTGAGCGAGCTTCGTGGAGACATGCATAGTGTCGCCGCTTGCAGTGGCTGCGGCCCAAGCGACGACGGGAGAACTTAGATAGAGGTCAACGTCGTGGATGGCGGACTCATCTGCTAACCAGAATCGCCGCGTGTTCATGTGCGGTCCTTTGTCCCATTCCCAATTTCAGTACAGGGGCCAACTGGCAGCACGCCGGTGAGGCGACAGCGGGGGCGTGTCGCTCATGTAGAAGTGTTTGTTGGTCCTCTACTGGCTAGGTTTTCCGGTCTCGCGAAAACTGCGTCGAGGCGCGGCTTTACGTGCTCGGCGAAGTTCCGGATTCCAGAAGCTGCTGTCTCGTGATCCATGAAGCCGGCCTGGCTGTGCAAAATCAAGTGGCCCAGACCACCGATTTTGTCGCAAAAGTTCTTGATCTGCTCTGCCACGGTGTCCGGGCCGCCGACAAACATTATTCCGGATTCCACCAATTGGTCCATCGACATGCTGGCAAGGTCGAAGGCCGAACCACCGCCCTGCAGAGCCCCCGGCCCTAGCGAAGTATGGGCTATAGCCAGGGGGGGGAAGGATGAACTCCTGAGGCACCTTGTTTGATTTTAGATACCACATGAGCTGTTCAGCTCCGGCCATGCCCTCCGCGTCGGTTTCTCCGACAAAGGTCATCGCGGCGTAACCGAATCTGTCGAGTGGTACCTCGCCTTTGCCCGTTTCATGCCATCTGGACCGGTAGGAGTCGAAAATTCTCTTGGTGCCCTCAACGCCGGTCAGGAAAGTGGCGGCGACGGCGTCGGCGTCCGCAACGAGCGGCACAGAAGATTGGGACATCGCTGTCACCCAGATCGGCGGATGCGGCTGGGTGTAGGGACGGGGCCAGATGTTAACCTGTCGGTGCTGGAAGAACGCTCCTTCCCAATTGAATGGGCCGTTGTGGTTAGTCCATGTTTTCCTAATCAGGTCGATGGCTTCCCACATGCGCTCGTTCATTTTCGTGGGGGACGAATTGGTTGCCGATATTTCGTAGGGAACGCCACGCACGAAGCCAACCTCCAATCGTCCGCGAGTCATCAGGTCGAGGAGGGCCATCTCCTCGGCCACCCGCACCGGGTCTCTACGGTTGGCGACAGGGTTGCCGAGAATAAGTATCTTCGCCCGCACGGTGACCTGGGACAGCGCAGCAGCCATCAGCGGCGCGGCGGAGTTCATGCACGTGGCAGTTCCGTGGTGCTCATTGATCATTATGTTGATGCCGGCTTTGTCGGCAACGGTCCAGTCCTTGATGTACCGCGACATCAAGTCAGCTGCCGTTTCCGGTTCCATGTACGAACTCGGCATTGTCACTCGGATGGAATCGTAGTTCTCCGGACTCGGGAGGAACGGATACGGCATCTCACTAAAGTGCCAGTACTCCATATGCGCCTTTCCTGAGCATCAGCTCATGATGACATTGGCCGCCCGCCCGGCTCGCGGAGGAGCGAGCTCTCTAAGCGCGCTCCTCCGTGAGTAACAGCCTATTACCGGCTGAATTTTGGTTCCGCGAACGCAGCTTTCAGCTCATTTTGGACGTTCTAGCCCATAGCCCTGTACAGGCTCACGGTTCGGCTACGATGACGGTGGGGGGGTTGGCCGGGCCTTTAAGGCCCGCGGCATTCGTTTCCTTGGACTCCGCTACCTCCTTCTTGGCATTGCTGGGAAGATCTTCGCGGCTGGTCTCGCGGAGCCGGCAGACGAAGAACAGGCTTATAAGGCCGGCAAGCGTGATGTACCATCCGGTGCGACCGGACTTCCCGTGACCTCTACCAGGAGAGTAGCGACGAATGGGGCGGTCCCGCTGAAGAGTGCTGTGGCGACGGCATATGCAATCCCAAATCCTGAGACGCGAACCTCGGTCGGAAACATCTCGGCGTACGCGAGGGAGTGACGCCGGCGAAAATTGACACAGGGATCCACATAAGGAGCTGGCCAATCATGACAGCAGGAAGGGAACCTGTGATGACCACGAAGAATCCGAGGACTGGTAAGACGATACTTGCCAGGCAGGC
Organism: Paenarthrobacter nitroguajacolicus JCM 14115; assembly: GCA_001313365.1. The sequence continues at coordinate 23,749 of BBFS01000027.1, read as the reverse complement.
AGCCACCAGGACTGGTTTGCGGCCGTATTTATCGGAGAGCCATCCAAAAAGCGGTATCAGCGCGGCACCGAACAGCGTGGCGACCACGACCGTCAAATACGCCGGAATAGCCGGAACGCCGACAACTTTCTGTAGGAACGTCAAGACGAAGCTGAGAACAACGTAGCTGCTGATGGCAAAACCCAGTCCGATGCCAACCACGTTGACCATACTCCGCCAATGGACCGGAAGATGGTAATCATCGGGGTGCTGACGCCCTTGGCAGCCTCGCGAGATTTCTTGAACTCGGGCGTCTCCCCCCCGATGCGTAGGCGAACGTAGGTGCCGAAAGCCAGCAAAGGGAAACTCAGCAGGAAGGCCACGCGCCAACCCCAGGCGTCCATCGCCTCGGGAGGCAGAATGAGGTTCAACACCAGCACGACTATGGCGCCTATGGCCATTCCGAGGATTGAGGAGAAGTAGGACAGGGAGCCATAAAGGCCTCTCTTCCCTTTGGGGGGGCGTACTCAACGAGGAATGACGTAGAAGTTCCATATTCCCCACCTAGGGAAAATCCTTGGACCAAGCGGCAGAGAGTGAGTAGAACTGTCGCGAGGACACCTGCCTGGAAGTTGGTTGGGATTAGCCCAAGGCATATTGTGGCCACCCCCCCCATAAGGGTGACCGACGCAATTAGCGCCTGCTTCCGGCCAACTTTGTCGGCGTACCAGCCAAAGAAGACGGCACCCACCGGCCGCATAAGGAACCCGAAAGCGAAGATGGCGAAAGTGGATAGTACTCCGATCAGCGGGTCGCCGCCGGGGGGGAAGAACAGTCTGGAAATCACCGGGGTGAGGTAGGCGTAGACCGCGAAGTCATACCATTCCATCGTGTTTCCAACCGTGCCTGCAATGATGGCCCGGCGTGTTTCTTTGGTAATGCCGCGCGGTTCGCGCGTTGTCAGGGGTTCTTGTTGTGCATCCATGTGGTGCACCCTTCGTCTCGGGAAGACAGTCTGGACTTCTCGGAAAGACAGTCTGGACGTCATGCAGTGATCTTCATTGATTTCCGTCAGATGACATCGATGTGACGTGGATTACACATTAGGAGGCTCCCCCCGCGCTGCGAATATGACTAATATCACTTGAATGTGTGACGTGCCTCTGACGTAGGCGCAGCGGGCAAACCAATGGAAAGCAGCAGAGGAGACAGCTATTGCAAGAGGGTCCCGTCCCGGAAATGCCGCCTTGAAGGACTCTCGGCGAGAGTGTGACCGAGAAAACCGATGCGGGGGGGAGCGTGTATTGGCGAGTGCCGGCCAACCATAGCCCCAGCACAGCGACCTAGCAGCGGATGGCAAGGTAGGCCTATTGGCGTGTTCGCGGGGGGGCAGACTGCCAGAAGGTCGGTCCGTAAGCTCTTAGAAAGATGATGAACAACGCGTACAGGCATCGCCAGGTCTCTATGGAGAACCCGAGCCTGCCTGAAACCCCCCCCACACTGCTGAGTTGCTGCTACGGCGGCCCCCACGCCTTCGTGGAAAATCTCATCTTCTTCAGGTACCACCCCGCTGGGGATTGCGGGCTACCCGAAGTTCCGGAGGCCGTACTGTGAAGACCAAGGCTTGGCACCAGGACGCGACACACCTCACCGGCATGAGCATCGGTATTCTCCGGTTGTACGGCCTCGATAAGATGTGACTTCAGCCCCTAAAGGCGCCGCGTTCTACTGGTCCCGATTGGGACGAGTTGGGGAGTGGCAACTGCTCGACGTGCCCGCGTATGGACTGACCGTCCACGGACATCCAGCCATGTTTCCGCGCGAATGCAATCATGGCTTCAAACTGTTGCCTTAGACCTCTTGGGCGCCTAGGCATTGGGGGGGCGTCAACCACGCTAGGGAGATCCAGGCGTGTGAGCTTCCTTTATCAGGCTGCCAGCGCAGGTGGCCCGAAGGGCGATGTCGATGTCGTCGACATTTATACCGGGCCCCACTTCGACGCTGAAGTTGTTGAAGTCATCGGCCCCCGCCAAGGAAACTACCACTGCTCCGTCAAGTTTTGACGGGGGGGGACGCTGGAGGGTGACCCTCACTGCCCGTTCCCAACAGGGGCCAACTCGACGACCTTGCCTCGGTGGAAGATAAGCGGCTCATTCTCGTGCCGCTCGAACGACTCCACCCGGCCGACGACGATGCAGTGATCGCCGCCCTCAAGGACGTCCACTATGGAACACACCAAGTGGGCGGAAGTCTTGGATAACACAGGCAGACCAGTAACCAAGGTGTAATCAACGTCGTCGAACTTTTCGTTGCCAGGCTTCGCGAAGGCTCGCGGCAGGTGACCTTGCGCTTTCGCGAGGATGTTAATGGCGAAACGGCCGTTTTCCTGGATTTTCGGCCAAGTGGATGATGTCTTGGCCGGGCAGAACAGAACCAGCGGGGGGGATCCAAAGACAGCGACGAGAACGAATTGACCGCCATGCCCACCGGCGTGCCGGATGAATCTACGCTAGTGACAACGGTTACACCCGTAATCCATTCTCCGCAGACTGGCGGAGTTCCAGGGAATCGATAGTGGCTTCAATCTGCGTAGCAGTCATGACGTTGCTCCTTTGCTGTGTCGGATAGCTTTATATCTGTAGTTTGCTCTCGCTCGCTAGCCGAGTCTGTGACTTTTGACACGCAGTGTGTGCCTTTGATCACACGGCATTTACAATCGCGGGAATGCCGCACCTGCGCGGATTGCAGTGGCTTCACCCGGCCGCTGAGGCGCTGGTGCGGGCATGTGTCACTTTCTTAGCGGCGCCCAGAGGTCCTCCGCTGGTGATATGCATGGCCGTGCTGACGCTGCTCTATGCGATGTCCAGGCTGACATTCGTCGGCGAGGGGCTGCGCAGGGAGATTAGTATCAACATCGTCTTATTGGGTCCCAAATAGGTATTTCTACTGCCTAATCTTCCCGGCTAGATTGAGAGGTGGGCGCAGCGCTTACCGCTGCAGATTTAGGGGGCGTTCCATGGAGACCCGGCATTTAAAGTACTTCATCGCAGTAGCGGAGGAACGTCACTTCGGTCGTGCTGCAACAAAGCTGCATATGGCTCAGCCTCCTCTTTCACAGCAGATACGGCAGCTAGAGGAGCAGTTACGCACCCAACTCTTTGTCCGGACGACCCGGAAGGTAGAGCTGACACCGGCCGGTGAGATTCTGCTGGAGCGGGGCAGAGCCTAATGCAGCAACTAGAAGTGCTCGAATCGGACGTCCAACAAGTCGGTGCAGGTGCCGTTGGAGTCATTCGCGTTGGATTCACCGGAACCGCCACTTACAGGCTCATGCCCTCATCGTGCAAGCAGCCCGCCAACGCCTTCCAGGGCTGCAGGTCACCGTGCAAGGGGAGATGTTGACTCCGCAGATGGAGGCCGATCTTGAAGAAGGACGCCTGGACGTCGCCGTCCTGCGCCCTCCAGTCAACTCAACTGCGATCTCGCACATCCTTCTAGAACAGGATGAACTGGTTGCGGCGCTTCCCGCGGATTCGCCCCCCTTGCTGAGAAGGAGACAATCGACATCGCCGATCTCGCATCCCAGAGCTTCGTCGCCTATTCAAAGTATTCGGTTGTGAACAGCATCTTTATCAACGCTTGTAGGAGCGCGGGATTTAAGCCGCGCCTGATCCAAGAGGCCAAGGAAACTTCAACACTGCTGTCCCTGGTTTCCGCGGGAACGGGAATTGCGCTCGTACCAATGACGGCAAAGACGTTTTCGTTCCAAGGTGTAATCTTCCGCCCGTTGCACAACCCCCCCAATGGTTGACTTGGCCGTCGCATGGAAGCGTGACAGTGAAACCCCCGCTAGTACGCAGCTTTCTGATGCTGTTCGAAACAAACCAAACCCTCAACAGACTCAAGGAAACTCACCATGAAGATTGAACGCATTGAGGCCATTCCCTACTCCATCCCCCCCTACGCACGAGCACTGAAGTTCGCAAGCGGTGAGGTGACGGCTGCGGAACACGTGCTGGTCCGGATTCACACCGACACCGGTATCTGCGGCGTAGCCGACACTCCGCCCCCCCGGCCCTACACCTATGGGGAAACCCAGGACTCAATCGTTTCGGTAATTACCAAAGTCTTCGCGCCGTTAGTGATAGGGCTGGACCCTATGGATCGTTCAAAGGTCCAGCAGATCCTGCACAGGACCGTTAACAACCCGACAGCCAAGGGAGCCGTGGACATAGCCCTTTGGGACATCATCGGTATCGCCGTGGAAACCCCCGGTGCACAAACTCCTCGGTGGATACGCCGACGGCATGAGGGTCTCCCACATGCTCGGCTTCAAGCCTGCCGACGAGCTCTTGGACGAAGCTCAGCGCTTCCGTGAGAACTACGGCATCACCACCTTCAAGCTCAAAACGGGCCGGCGCCCATTATCCCTGGATGTCGAGGCGTGCAGGGTACTGCGCGAAGGCTTGGCGAGAAGGCCGAGATCTACATGGACGCGAACCGTGGCTGGACGGCCACTGAAGCACTCGAAGTTCTGCGCCGGACCGAAGGTCTCGGGGGTGTCCATGCTGGAGGAACCGTGCGATGCGGGCGAGGTTTTGGGCCGAAGGCGCCTCGTTGAGCAGTCGAACATTCCCATTGTCGGGGGATGAAAGTGTCCCAACTCTTGGTGATGTCGCCCGGGAACTCCTGACAGGGGGGGGAGTACCGCCGTCTGCATCAAGACAGCGCGGAGTGGATTTACCGAAGCACAAAAGATCCTCGCGCTTTGCGAGGGGTTGGGCGTGGATGTCACCATGGGCAACCAAATCGATACGCAGGTAGGCAGCCTTGCCACAGTTACTTTCGGCGCAGCCTTTGAGGCAAGCTCTCGCCGCGCTGGCGAACTGTCAAATTTCCTGGATATGACCGACGATCTTCTGGCCGATCCGTTGGAGATTCGCGGAGGCATCATCCGGGTGCGTGAGACTCCAGGAGTTGGTGCCCAGATAGATCCTGACAAGCTGCAAAAGTACCGGCAGGACTAGCTAACACGAAGACGATCCAGATTTCCTTTCAAACGTAGGAGCAACTAATGCTGTACTTGGTCCGGATGGATGTGAGCATCCCAGTTGATATGCCCCCCCGAGAGGCTGCTGAAGACATCAAAGCCCAGGAACGCGAATACGCCCAGCGTCTCCAAAAGGAGGGACGTTGGGTGCACCTCTGGCGGGTGGTAGGCGAATATGCCAACTACTCCATCTTCGACGTTGCTGACCATGATGAGCTCCACGCCCTGCTATCGGAACTCCCGCTGTTCCCCCACATGAAGCTAAAAGTGACCCCCTCTCGCCCAGCATCCCTCCGCGCTCTGACCGTAAAGATTCATATTCAGATGGTCTCATTGCGGCATGAATGGGTAATTCACTTCCATTAATTCGAGCTCTACCGTTGAAGGAGTTGACTGTGAGCCGCAGCACAAATTCAGGCAAGGACCGCACAGACACGTGCGCAGACGAAGGAGTCACCATGACGACAGAAACCCACGCCACCGCTGCAGCTTCAGGCGCTGGTGCGACCGCTCAATTCCGGGAAACCAAGAAGTTCAGTGGAGACACGAGCAAGCAGCGTGTGGCAACTCTTGCGTCGCGAGTAATCAACTCCATCAACGAAACGGTGCGCCAGGAAAAGGTCACCTATGACGAATACAATGCTCTAAAGGCTTGGCTGATTCGGGTAGGCGAAGATGGCGAGTGGCCCCCCCTATTCCTTGATGTTTGGGTGGAGCACTCGGTGGAGGAGGTTGCCAATGCAAATCGCCACGGTTCGAAGGGCACCATTGAGGGTCCTTACTATGTCCCGGATGCCCCCGTGCAGAACACGCCGGCGACCTTGCCTATGCGAGATGACGAGCCCGGCACGGCACTGCTCTTTCAGGGGGGGCAGGTTTGTAATACTGCTGGAGAAGCACTCCCGGGGGCGTTGATCGAGCTGTGGCACGCCGACGATCTTGGTTTCTACTCCCAGTTCGCCCCTGGCCTGCCGCAGTGGAACCTCCGAGGGGGCCATCATTGCCGATAAACACGGCAACTTCCAGATCAACACCATCCAGCCGGCTCCCTATCAAATTCCCACTGATGGCGCCTGCGGAGCACTTATCTCGGCTGCGGCTGGCACGCCTGGCGTCCCGCCACATCCACTTGAAGATCTCGGCGCTAGGACACCAACTCATCACCACGCAGCTATATTTTCAAGGCGATGAACATGTCGCTGATGACATCGCCTCAGCAGTGAAGCCGGAACTTATCCTCGCCCCCCCACCGAGCGATCAGATGGCAACGGCCGCGAAGTCACTTATGATTTTGTCCTTGACCCGCAGAACTGAACACCCTGCAATGACCGCAGGCGCCGTCCTATCATATTGTCGCGCTGAGGCCTAACGCAGGACCCATGCAGCGCATCAAAAGCCGCCCAGTGGTCCGCCACGAACTCCCTCCGACTAGAGCCGGCCCCCGTGGGGGTGCTCGTGACCGAGTGCATGTCGGATTTGCTGCACTCAGGTTAATGTCAAGCAATAATGAAAATGCGCCGCAGTGATGGGTTGGGCCCATCACTGCGGCGCGGCAGTTGTTTCTAGGGCTCGTTGGACGCAAGTTGGGGGTAGAGCGCCTCGATGGAGGCGCTGAGTCCGGCCTTGAGCTGGACAGACGTCTCGTCGGCGAGAACCTCGTACTCGCCACCCTCGACGGCATCCAGTACCGAGGTGACCAGTTTGGCGGGGTCCATCTTCGGGCCGGTGGCGTGCGCAGCCATCGCCGTGTCGACATAGCCGACATGGACACCCACCACGTGGACGCCGCGGGGGGGCCAGCTCTAGGCGCAGCGAGTTGGTGGCCGACCAGAGGGCGGCTTGGTGGCACTGTAAATCCCACCAACGGCGTACCAGCTCATGGCGGAGTGGATATCGATGATCGCGGATTCGTCCTTGGCTGACAGGATCGGTGCGAACGCGCGGGCAAGGAAGAGCGGGCCGAGGAAGTTCGTCTCGACGTTGGTCCGGATTTCCGCGTCGGTGTGGGTGAGGATGCCGGGGGGGTTGCCACGGACGCTCCAGCATTGTTAATCAACACTGTGACATCGCCGGCAGCTTCCACCGCGGCCAGTATTGATGCCGGTTCTGTGATGTCGAGGGTCAGTGGGACGATCCGTTCGTCCTCCCAGGTGCGGGGGGGTGCGTGCGGTGGCGTAGACCTTGCTGGCGCCGCGGGCGAGGGCGCCGTGGACAAAGTGGGTGCCGATGCCGCCGTTTGCGCCAGTAACGAGGACGACTGCTCCATGGAGTGAGTGCATTTCACGAACTTTCTTGTGGTGACTTGCATCCGCGCCGGTTGGCCCGGACGGTGCGGGATCAGGCGTGGGCTAGGGACGGGTAGTCGGTGTACCCGGTGGCCCCCCGCCGCCGTAGAGTGTGCTGGGATCCACCTCGTTCAGGGGTGCGCTTAAGCGCAGACGTTCAACAATGTCCGGGTTGGCCAGTGCGAAACGGCCCAGCGGGGGCTATGTCAGCAAGGCCGGCCGCGACGTCGTCGGCTATCTGCTCGCGGTTCCGTCCGTAGCGGACCACGAGCACCGCCGTCGGCCATATGTCCCGGAGGGAGCGGAGCAGTTCGTCGTCGCCTACATGGTGAAGGTGCAGGTATGCCAGGTTCAGGGCCGCGAGTTCGCCTACCAAGTGCCGGTACTGAGCGCGCACACTTGCGGTATCGCCCTCGCTGATTCCACCCAATGGCATGGCAGGGGAGAGGCGGATGCCCACCCTGTCTTGCCCGATTTCATCGGCCAGGGCCTGTGCGACCTCGATTACGAACCTCGACCGGTCCTGTATTGATCCGCCATAGGCGTCGGTGCGGTGGTTTGCGTTGGGGGGGAGAGAAATTGGTGCAGGAGGTAACCGTTCGCGCCATGGATCTCGACTCCGTCGGCGCCGGCCGCAATAGCCGATGCAGCCGCGTGGCGGAAGTCAGCCACGGTGGTCTGGATGTCCTCCCCCGCTCAGCTCGCGTGGCGTTGGGGGGGTCTTTTGTGGTCCGGTCGGCGTCAAGATGTTCTGGTCTGCGGGGGGGATCGCCGAAGGCGCCACAGGCTGACGGTGGTGAGGAGTGTTGTCCGGGTGTGACATGCGGCCCGCATGCATGAGCTGTATGAACACCGCCCCCACCCTGGGCGTGAACCGCTGTGGTGACGCTTCGCCAGCCCTCGACATGCTCGGGAGTGTAGATCCCCGGCGTGTTGGCATAGCCCTGCCCGTCTGCCGACGGCTGCGTGCCCTCGCTAATGATCAATCCCAAGGAGGCGCGCTGCCCGTAGTACTCGGCCACCAATTCCCCCGGTGTGCCATCCGTGTTGGAGCGGCTTCGGGTCATGGGTGCCAGCGCCAGCCGATGGGAGAGGTCCAGACGGCAAGAGTCAGTGGTTGCCAAAGTGCGGAAAGGGTCATGGTTTAGTCCTTTGCGTTCGATGTGTCAGGGCATCACCGCCGCTCAGCCGAGGCTCGGCCGTCATGGACACTAAGACTTGCTGTCGCGTCCGCGCGATAGTGATTACACTCATAACTGAGCGCACTCAGGATATATTCCCATGAGAATCAGGAGGGGGGAAGGAACGAACGAAACTGTGGGTCAGTTAGGGGGGATCCAGGTCAGCAGCCACACGACTTCCGCACGATCAGCTCGGTGGCAAGTAGCTGCGGCTCAGTGGCTGAATTGTCGGGGGGAGAGGCTGCGGCCAGGGCGTGTTTGGCTATTTGGTCCAGGGGTTGCTGCACCGTTGTGAGTTGAGGCCAGCTGTATTCCGATTCCGAGGTCATCGAAGGAAACTACGGCGATGTCAGCGGGGGGGATGCTCAGCCCGGCTTCGTGAATTGCCCGCAGAGCCCCGACGGCCAGCAGGTCGGAGCTTGCGAATATGGCCGTGGGTCGTTTCGGCTGGTCCAGTAGCCGACGTGTTGCTTCGTAGCCGCCCCCGTCGGGTGAAGTCTGTTACTTCGGCAGTTCCTTCCGGCAATCCGGCAGCCTGGAGCGCCTTCCGCCAGCCATTGTGGCGGGGGGGATCCGTGCGGTGAGGTCGATGTCCTTACCGACCAGCACTGCAATGTCACGGTGGCCATGGCCGATGAGGTGTTGCACCCCCCCCAGGATGGCGCCTTGCTCAAAGTCAGTGCTGATGGTGGGTATCCCGTGAACTGAACTTGACTGGTCAATGAGGACCCGAGGGATGCCATGGACAGGCATGGCCGCTACTTCGCTGGCGCTTAGGACGGTTGCATGATGATGGCGTCTACCTGCCGCGATACGAGGTTGAGAGTGTTCTGGCGCTCAGTTTCAGGATCTGTGCGCGAGTTTGCGGCCAGGAGTGCGTAGCCGCGGGCTGCAGCAGCTTGCGCAATGGCGTCCGTCAGTTCGGCGAAGTATGGATTGGTGCTGTCCGGGACGATCATTCCCAGTAACCGGGCAGAGCCCATGGTCAGCGCACGCGCGGTCGCATTCGGTTGATACTGGAGGACCTTGATGGCCTCCTTGACCCGCTCGGCAGTAGCGGCGGCTACCGGTTTGGGGGGGCCACCGTTGATGACATAACTCACGACGGCGGTGCTGACGCCCGCATAGCGAGCAACGTCCGTCCGCGTTACTTTCCCTGATCCGAGCTGTGTCTGTGCATTCGCCACGATGACCACCTTTGCCTGTTCGTCAATTTTAGTCTACCCGGGTGGACTGGTGATCATCTGCCTTAGGCCTCCGCAATCCAGAAGAGGAAAGCTCCCTTGCGTGATCGAGTCTACCCGCGTAGACTCAGTTCTTGGGCCGCTGAGAAGTGACCCTCCTCACGTCCCCCGCCTGCCGATATCCAGGCCCCCTAATCACTTCCATACATTCCACCTCTTCAAAGGAATCAATGATGATGACCATTCCTACGTTCCGCCGCAGGTCACGGATTCTCACTGGCGCTGCTGCTGTCTCCCTTGTGGCCTTGACCCTGACAGCTTGCGGAGGCCCGGACTCCGGGGGGGCAACGAAGTCCACAGTCGAGGCAGGCTCCGGCGAAGGGACGATCAAAGTTTGGGCAGTTGATGGTCAAGCGGCCGAAAATGAGGCCCTGAAGAAGATCGTCGCGAACTTCGAAACCACCCAGAGCAAGATCAAAGTGGACCTGAAGCTCTTCCCCTCGGACCAGTACACCAAGGCCGTTAACTCTGCGGCTCCCGAGGACTTGCCGGATGTTCTCTCCTTCGACGGTCCCACCTTGGCCAGCTTCGTCTACAACGGGAAAATGGCCCCCCCGCTGAAAGACTCGGTCTCCGGGGGGGCAACCCTGTCTAACCAGACTGACTCCATTAAGTCGCAAAACACCGTGGATGACGCTGTCTACGGGGTGGGCATGATGAACGCCGGCCTCGCTCTATGGGGCAATAAGAAGCTGCTGGAGAACGCCGGCGTGGAGTATCCCACCACAGCGGAGCAAGCATGGACAGCTGAGGAATTCACGGGCGTCCTGGCAAAGCTTGCCGCGGTCGTCCCTGGAGGCAAGCCCCCCCTGGACCTTTCCGAGCAGTACGGCTTCGCCGGCGAATGGGGGGGAACTTGCTGCTCCGCAGGACCGGTCATCTGGTCCGGCGGCGGCACCATGCTCAAAGACAACAAAGCGGCCGGAGCCTGGATTCCGACGCCAACGTGAAATCCCTGACCCAGTTCGCCAGCTGGAAGACATACACCGATCCCAACGCTGACGGGCTGGCCTTCACCAGCGGGCGCGTCGCCCTGAGCTGGGTGGGGGGCACTGGACCTATCCCACATATAAGGCCCTGGGGGGGGCCGACTTGGTCTCCATTCCGCTGCCCAATTTCGGCAAAGGAAGCAAAACGGCCTCAGGAACCTTTGCCTGGGGGGGCATGGGCGCCACGTCCAAGAACGGTGCCGCAGCAGGGAAGTTCCTGGATCACCTGATGGCTGATGAAAGCGTCGACATCTACACCGCCGCCAACGGTGCGCCACCTGCAACCAAGACTGCCCTCGCAGCCTCAGCACTGTATGGCCCCCCCGGCAAGCAGCTGCAGCTCCTGGGCGACCAGCTGAGCAAGGCCTGCGGCACCGAGGACCAAATTGATGAGTCCTGCGTCAGCGTCACCCGGCCGGTCACCGCAGGCTACCCCCCCGTTGTCACGGATCAAGTGGGTAAAGCCGAGGCGGCCATCTACGCAGCAAGGACGCCAAGGAAGCCCTGAGTGCCGCCGCCCGGGCCATCGACCAAAACTTCGCAGACAACGACGGCTACAAGAAGTAGAGCTTCTCCACCATGACCACCCAAACCCAACCCTCCAGCAGGCGCCCTCGGCGCCGCCGTCGAGACGCCGGTCAAAGACCGGGCTCTCAGGCCATAAGTTCGCGGGCCCCCCCTCTTTGCCAGCCCCGCCCTCATCGGCCTTGCCATCTTCCTGATGGCGCCATTCGTCCTCGCGGTTGTCCTGTCCTTCTACCGGGTTCAGCTCAACAGCCCCCCGCCCTGCACGGTTCGTCGGCTTCGAGCAGTACTCACGTCTGTTTACTGATCCGGACCTGTCCGCTGCCTTCGGCCACGCGCTGCTGAACAACTTCGCCTTCGCCCTGGTGGTGGTGCCGGTGCAGACCCTGCTGGCCTTGGGGGGGTTGGCGGTGCTCGTCAACCGCAAGCTGCGGGGGGGCATGGTGATCTTCAGGACGTTCATCTTCATGCCGCTGGTCTTCCCCCCTTGCGTTGACGGCCGTCATTTGGCGGCTCATTTACTCCCGCGGAGACGAAGGGTTGCTGAACGCCATTCTGGGGCTTTTCAGCGGCGGGGCGCTCACGAGCCACGACTGGCTCGGTAGCCCTCCACGGCGCTGGGATCGATCATCGTCATGTCCATCTGGCAGAGCGTCAGCTTCCAAATGATCATCGTCCTTGCCGCACTGCAGAGCGTTCCCACGGAGCTTTACGAAGCCGCATCCCTGGACCGGGCCAGCAAGTGGCAGCAGTTCATCAACGTCACTGTTCCCGGCATCCGGAACACACTGATCTTCGTCGCCCTGATCACCACCATCTTTTCCTTCAGGCTGTTCGACCAGGTATACCTCCTGAGCCGATCCGGCAGCGTGGACCGCGAGTCCACGGAGACGGTGATGACACAGATCATCAACACCGGCTTCGACAACAACAACGTAGGCCAGGCTGCGGCAATGACCGTCATCTTCATGCTGATCATCACGGTGATCGCGATCATTCAACGCGCTGCTGTGCGCCAGCGAGGAGGAGTCTGATGTCTACGTCAAGGACCACGCAGCCCACAACAGGGCGTGGCGGAAGTATGAAGCGTACCCGGCGCTGGCAAACAGCCCTTCACTACCTGATCCTCACCGTGGTGGCGCTGTTCTTCTTCCTGCCCGTCTATTACTTGATCGTCGGGAGCTTCCGTCCATCATCAGAGGTGCTCAGCGGCCTGAGCGGCTTCGTGCCTAGCAACCTGTCCTTCGACAACTACACAGGGGTCTTCGAGCACCTGAACTCGGACGCCACAGGCTACTTTGGGCAGTTCGCTGCAGTGTCCATCGTCGTCACCACCGCGGTGGTGGCCGGCAGCCTCATAGTGAACTCGATGGCTGCTTACTCGTTCGCACGAATGAAATGGCGGGGCAGAAAGGTGCTGTTCCTGCTGGTGATCATCCTGACCATCATCCCGTTCGAAGCCGTCGCACTTCCCCCTGTACTACATGTTCTCCGGCCAGCGGGACACTATCGTCATCCAGGCAATCCCGTTCATAGCCAACGCGTTCTCGATCTTCCTGTTCTACACGTTCTTCCTCGACGTACCAGGCGAGATCGAAGAGGCAGCCCGACTGGACGGCGCCGGTCCTTTCCGGACGTTCTTCCAAGTCATCGTGCCCATCACCAAGCCGGCATTTGCCACCGTGGCCATCCTGACCTTCCTGGCCCAGTGGGGGGGCTCCTATCTGTGGCCGGTCTTGATGGTCTCGGACGCCACGGTCCGGCCCCTGCCGTTGGCCATAGGCATCTTCCAGAACCAGCAGCCACCCGAATGGGGTCAAGTGCTTGCCTTCGGAACAATGTTCATCGTCCCCGTCCTGGCGGTCTTCCTGATCTTCCAGCGCTGGTTCGTGGCCAGTATCAGCAGTTCAGCCATCAAGGGCTAGCTCATCAACTCACAGAAAGGTGCATCGTTTGGCTTTCAGTCTCAAAGACTCATGGGTGTGGGACTTCTGGCTCGCCGATGACGGCGATACCTTCCACATGTACTACCTCCACGCTCCCAAGAGCCTGGGGCGACCCGGCATTGAGGCACCGCAATGCCCGGATCGGCCACGCCACTTCACACGACCTCATCAACTGGAAGTCCCACGGCGTAGTCCTCCAGCCCGACGATCCGGACGCATTCGACGCGACCTCCACCTGGACGGGCAGCGTACTCCAGGGCCCGGACGGGTTGTGGAGGATGTTCTACACCGGCGCCCGCTTCTACGAGACACACAACATCGAAGCCATTGGCGTTGCCACCTCACCTGACCTTTACACCTGGACCAAGCAACCCGCCGTCGTACTTGAACCAGACGTTCGCTGGTACGAGAGGTACGGTGACTCCGCATGGCCTGAAGAAGCATGGCGGGACCCATGGGTCTTCGCCGATCCCGAAGGGAATGGTTGGCATATGCTGATCACCGCCCGCTCCAATCAGGGCGATGTGGATGACCGCGGCGTGATCGGCCATGCAGTCTCACCCGATCTCACAACCTGGGAGGTCCGGCCGCCGCTGAGCAAGCCGGGTGCCGGCTTCGGGCATCTTGAAGTTCCGCAGACCGTCATTATGGACGGCAAACCCCCTCCTCCTCTTCTCCTGCGGCGTAGACACGCTTTCAGCCGAAAAATCTGAAGGGTTCGACGGCGGCGGGATCTGGAGCCTGCAAACCACCAGGCTCACCGGCCCCTTTGACGTCGCGACTGCCGCTGTGGTCACCACGGCACCGCTCTACAGCGGGCGCCTCGTCCAGGACAGGGCAGGCCAATGGCTCATGATGGCCTGCCACGACGCCAACAGCGACGGCTCCTTCGATGGACTGGTCTCGGATCCATTGCCGGTTGGCCGGGACCCCCCCGAGCACGGCAGCCTGACGATCGTTCCATCACCCAAGAATCCATGAGACTTCAATGCCAACCGAGAACCCAGGTGCGATCCTGCACCTGACCGCTGCAGGTGTATCCGTCCTGATCGACGCCACGGACGGACAATTACCCGCGATCGTGCACTGGGGGCGAGCAGTTGCCCGCGTTCACCGCAGAAGAGGCCCGGACCATGGTGGCAGCCAGTATTCCTGTCACAGGTTCCAGCACCATCGATATACCACCGCGGCCAGGACTCCTGCCCGGGCAGGATTCCGGCTGGCTGGGACGTCCCGGACTACGAGGTTCATTTGATGGAATGGGGGGGTGGTCGCCGAAGTTCCGCGTTCACACGGTCACGCTGAACGGTCTCCCCGTGATTGGTTTCGCGTCCGCCGAAACCGGGCGTGTACTGGTCACCGCTATCGACGACATGGAACGGCTGCAGCTCGAGCTGACGTTGGAACTGCTTCCCGGCGGGCTCATGCGCAGCCGGGTGAAGCTGACCAACGTGCACCGCTCGACGTACGCGCTGGAAGACCTTTCCCTGTCCTTCCCGATCCCCCCCGCTGAGGCAACCGAACTGCTCGATTTCGCCGGTAGTCACAACTTTGAACGCGTACCGCAGCGCGGAACTCTGCGCACAGGAACGCATCTTCGCGAAAACCGTAAAGGCAGGACCGGATCCGACAGTGCTTCATCCTGCACGCGGGAACTCCTGGATTCGGATTCGGCAACGGCGAAATCTGGGCCGTCCACACGGCCTGGAGCGGCAACCACCACCACTTCGCAGAACGCTTCTTCGGCGATCAACTGATAGGCGGCGGTGAACTGCTTCTTCCCGGGGGGGAAGTCCGGCTTGGGCTCGGCGATTCCTATCAAAGCCCATGGATCTACGCCTCCTACGGCACAGGCCTCGATGCAGTCGCCAGACGCTTCCACGCCCATGTCCGAAGCCGTCCCTCGCCGGTGTCTGCCGATCGCCCCGTCACTTTGAACGTGTGGGAAGCGTTCTACTTCGACCATGAGGAAGAGAAACTCATCGACCTGGCCGAACGTGCAGCGCTTGCCGGTGTTGAACGCTACGTACTCGACGACGGCTGGTTCGGTTCCCGACGCGACGACACCTCAGGACTGGGGGGGGACTGGGTGGTCTCTCCGGACGTCTGGCCGGGCGGACTCCATCTGCTGGTAGACCGCGTCCATGAACTGGGAATGCAGTTCGGATTATGGTTCGAACCCGAAATGGTCAACCCGGACAGTGACCTGGCCCGCGACCATCCGGAATGGATCATGGCGGCCCGCAACGATTGGCCCGTGGAGTCACGGAACCAACAGGTCCTGAACCTCGGCATCCCCCCCGAGGCCTACGAGCATGTGAAGAAACAGATTCTCGCGCTCCTGGCCGAGTACAAGCTCGATTACATCAAATGGGACCACAACCGCGACCTTATAGAGGCGGGAAACCAACTCAACGGTGGACGTCCGGGAGTCCACCAACAGACACAGGCGTTCTACGCATTACTGGAAGAAATCCGGTTGCTCCACCCTGACCTGGAGATCGAATCTTGCTCCTCCGGGGGAGCCGAGTGGACCTGGGCGTCCTGGAACACACAGACCGCGTCTGGGTTTCTGACAACATCGACCCCCCCACGACCGACAGAGCATGCTCCGCTGGACAACGCAATTGCTGCCACCCGAATACCTGGGGTCCCACATAGCCTCGGGACGTTCCCACACCACCGGCCGGCAACACGACCTTGCGTTCCGCGCAGGCACCGCCGTTTTCGGCCACCTCGGTGTCGAATGGGACCTCGCCACCGCCACCCAAGACGAACTCGATATCCTTGGCCAGTGGATCTCCTTCTACAAGCGAGAACGCGGTCTGCTGCTCACCGGGAACGTGATCCGGATGGACGGCCCCCGACTCCAACGTGGTGGTTCACGGCGTCGTCAGTCCCGACCGATCAGAGGCGATCTTCGCCCAAGCTGCCCTGGACAGCCTCTACCCGCACCCAGCCAGTCGCCTCCGCTTCCGTGGGCTCGACGCTGAGGCGAGGTACCACGTTGTGCCCGTCTTTCCCGGAAACACACCCTCCGGACTGGTCCCGCCGCAATGGTGGGGGACAACCGACCGCCTCCGGTGCACTCATTGAACCGGTGGCACTGCGTGCAAGCGCCCACAATGACGTCAGTTTTCCGGGCGCCGTGTTCGCGGGCCGTTCACTGGAAAATGTGGGGGGTGCTTCGCCCAGAATTCACCCGGATCAGGTGGTCTTGTACCGACTATCGAAAGCCGCCTAGGCGAGCCACGCACAACTCCGCTACGGCCCACAGACGGCTCGTGTGGCTCCAGATTCCGGGCAATAACTACGTTTCAGTACAGTAGACGTAACTGGCCCTAGAATCCGAGTTGGCTGGAAGTGTTATCGCACTGGGCAAAATATTCCGATGCCTCGAGAGCGGTGCTTCGGCGACTACCTCCAGGTTTCAGGCCACCGAAGCACCTCTCACGGAGCAGCGACGAGTTTTGGGACCTCCCGCAGCCCTACCCTCCCCGTTCTGAACTTCAGCACTCTGCTCGGATTAGGCTTTTTCCAGTCTGATGATCACGGACTTGGACGTGGGCGTCCCGCTGGTGTCCGCAACGGAATCCAAAGGCACCAGGACGTTGGTTTCCGGGTAATAGGCGGCGGCGCACCCCCCCTTGGGCGTCGAATAGGCCACGAGACGGAAGTTCTCCGCCCGCCGGTCCGTCCCTTGGAACTCGGAAATCAGGTGGACCATGTCGCCGTCGGCAAAGCCCAGCCCGGTGATGTCCTCGGCGTTGATGAGCACCACGCGACGGCCACCGTGGATGCCGCGGTAGCGGTCGTCCTTGCCGTAGATGGTGGTGTTGTACTGGTCGTGGGAGCGCAGGGTTTGCAGGACCAGCCAGCCGGGCGGGATCTTGATGAACTCCAGTTCGTTGCCCGTGAAATGTGCTTTCCCGGACGCGGTGTCGAACTTCCTGGCATCGCGCGGAGGGTGCGGCAGCACAAAGCCGCCAGGATGCTGGATCCGCGCTTCGAAGTCCTCAAAGCCATCGAACACGGCCTCAATGTGCTTCCGGATCAGCGAGTAGTCGTCCCGCATGGCCAGCCACGAAGCCTGCGGGGTGTTGGGCAGGCGGCCGTGGCCATCGGTGAACAGCCTGTCTGCAAGGTTGCAGACAATGGCGACTTCCGAGTGGAGGTGGTCACTGGCAGGTTTGAGCCGTCCCCCGTGATGCGTGCACGGCACTCATGGAATCCTCCACGGTGACCCGTTGATCCCCCGGTGCGCTGGGTATCTTTCTCGGTGCGTCCTAGCGTGGGAAGGATCAGCGCCCGGCGGCCCGTGGACAAGTGCGAGTGGTTCAGCTTCGTGGAAATCTGGACACTCAACCGGGTGTTGGCCAGCGCCAGCTCGGTCACGTCCGAATCCGGGGGGGCAGCCCGGACGAAGTTGCCGCCCATCCCCCATGAAGAACCGGACCTTCCCGTCCCGCATGGCCCGGATGGCTGCCACTGTGTCAAAGCCGTGCTCCCGCGGAGAGCGGAACTCGAATTCCTGGTCCAGCCGGTCATGGAAGGTCTCGGGCATCTTTTCGAAGATGCCCATGGTCCGGTCACCCTGGACGTTGGAGTGGCCGCGCACCGGGCAGACACCCGCGCCGGGCTTGCCGATGTTGCCCTGGAGCAGCAGGACGTTGACCACATCGCGGAGGGTAGGAACCGAGTGCTTGTGCTGGGTCAGTCCCATGGCCCAGCACACGATGGTGGCGCTTGAGGCGAGGAGCCGTTCACCGGTGGAATGGATCTGCTCCAATGTCAGCCCTGTTGCCTCCACAATGTCATCCCACTCCACCTTTTCCAGGTAGCGCAGGTAGTCATCGAGGCCGACTGTGTGGTTGTCGATGAAGTCATGGTCCAGGACCGTTTGCAGGCCAGGGGTGTTCCGTCCGGCGGCTTCGGCTTCCAGCAGGTATTTGCCCAGGCCTTGGAAGAGGCTTGATCGCCGCCGGCACGGATCTGCAGGAAGTCGTCCGTCAGTTGCGTGCCCTGGATCATCCCGGCCACATGCTGGGGGTTCTCGAAGTGCAGGAGCCCGGCCTCAGGAAGCGGGTTGACGGACACGATGACCGCGCCGTTCTTCTTCGCCTTTTCCAGGGCACTGAGCATGCGCGGGTGGTTGGTGCCGGGGGGGTTCTGCCCGGCGACGAAGATCAGCGATGCCGTTTCCAGGTCCGTCAGGCTGACGGAGCCCTTGCCAATGCCAATGGTTTCCACCAATGCTGAGCCGGAGGACTCGTGGCACATGTTGGAACAGTCCGGGAGGTTGTTGGTACCGATGCCCCCGCACCAGGAGCTGGTACACGAACGCTGCCTCGTTGGAGGTACGGCCCGAGGTGTAGAACACCGCTTGGTCAGGGTGTTCCAACTCCCGCAGTTCCTTGGCCATGAGGTCGTAGGCGTCCTCCCAGTCAATGGCCCTGTAGTGCGTAGCACCTTCGTCCAGGAACATCGGTGGGTGAGCCTGCCTTGCTGGCCCAACCAGAAATCATCGCGGGTCTTAAGATCGGCAATGGAATGCTGGGCAAAGAACTCCGGCGTGACGCGGCGCGCGTGGCTTCCTCCGCCACCGCCTTGGCGCCGTTCTCGCAGAACTCTGCCGCATTGCGCTTCTCATGCTCAGGCCAGGCGCAACCCATGCAGTCGAACCCGTCCAACTGGTTCACCGCCAGCAAGGTCTGGACGCTGCGCAGCGGCCCCATCTGTTCCAGCGAAATTTTCAGTGCATTGGCAACAGCCGGGATGCCCACCGCCTTGGTCTTGGGTTTGCTAACGGTCAGCTTCGACTCATCAATGTTCTCGCGCGGAGCTTTGGCATGCATAAGAACTTCCTTTCACATCTGGCCCGGGAAGGGCGGACCGATCGGGTCTTTCTGCGCGGCAACAACGAGGCCCAGAACACTGGCGATTTCACCCTGCCAGCTAAGCCAAGAGTCCTACTCTAGTGAGGTCCGCCAGGCGTTTGGTTAGAACTGAGTCCGACACTTGGATACGGGACTTGATGGCATCGAAACGACTATTTCCGCGTAGAACCTCGCCGAGCACCAGCAGGTTCCATGGGTCGCCGAGTATGTCCAGTCCGCGGGCCAAGCTGCAGGTGCGCTGAGACCAATCGGATCGAAGCGACATATGAACAACCTCCCGTAACACACGTTGATTTCTGAGGTATTCAGCGTTCGTTTTCGTTTTCCAGTCCAAACTCCAGAATGACCTTTTCAGCGACTCTGAAAGATTCCATTGCAGCTGGCGCGCCGCAGTAGATCATCGTCTGCAGCAGGACTTCCCGGATCTCTTCTTTTGTAAGGCCGATGTTAAGAGCGGCCCGGACGTGTCCTGACAGTTCGTTCGATCGGTTCAACGCCGTAAGCATGCCCAAAGTGAGTATGCTCCGGGATTTCAAATCCAGCCCAGGGCGGCTCCACACGTTTCCCCATGCGTACTCGGTGACCAAGTCCTGGAGAGGCCGTGAGAAAGTGCTGGCGTTGCCAAGTGCCTTCTCGACGTGGGGGGGATGGCCCATCACCTTCTTCCGCATGCCGAGGCCAATTTCATAGCTTTCAGCACGATTCTCTGGCATGTCCAACGTGCACCTCTTTCCTGCTGTTTATTGGGTGTGTGTCTTTGAACCTGGGGTTTGCTCCGCTAGAGCCATCTTTCCCACGTTTCGCCCAATGGGACTTCGGCGCAGATAGCTACGGTGTAATTCCTCGCGTCATGCCTGGTGACCATAATGCCGCTGTCGCCCTGGGCGAGTGCAGATACCTGCATCTTCTCCTCGGCTGAA
The DNA here is from genome assembly GCA_001313365.1 of Paenarthrobacter nitroguajacolicus JCM 14115. Next base: position 3,733 of record BBFS01000027.1, on the reverse strand, counting down.
GTCAGCACGTCTTGAAGACGGGCTGAGTCGTGGATGACCAACTCCTGCTTAGTGGAGGGCTCCAAGGTGATCATCAGTTTTCCTGCCGGTCCTGGGCAGCTTTCAATGTGTTGGCCAGCAACATGGCTATGGTCATCGGGCCCACCCCGCCCGGCACTGGTGTGATACGGGCGGCAATTTTTGATGCTGCAGCGAAATCGACATCGCCCCCCCGTAGGCGGTTGCCGTCCCGGTGGATCCCTACGTCTATCACCGTGGCCCCCAGGGCGAATTGCATCTCCGGTGATGACTCCTGGAACCCCTGCAGCAGCGATGAGGATGTCCGCGTTGCGGCAGACCTCCGTCAGGTTCCGGGTGCGTGAGTGGGCGATGGTGACAGTGGCATTGCGCTCCAGGAGAAGCTGAGCCATGGGTTTGCCCACGAGCCGTGAACGTCCAACAACAACTGCGGTGGCTCCTTCGAGGGCCACAGCGTACTCGTCAAGCAGCCGGACGATGCCAGCCGGCGTGCAAGGCCGATGCCCCCCCGGGAGTCCTTGAGCGAGCAGACCAGCGTTCGCCACGGTAAGACCGTCGACGTCTTTAGCAGCGGGAATACGGGAGAGGAGTTCCTCTGCGACTATCGTTCCTGGGACCGGGAGCTGCACAAGGATACCGGAAATCAAGGGGTTCACAGCCAACGCATCAACAAGATCAATAGCCTCCTGATGGGAGACATTCCCAGGAAGATGTTGATGGTGGTCTTGCATGCCGGCTTCAACGCACATTCTGCGCTTGTTTCTCACGTATATTTCTGACGCCGGGTCATCGCCAATCAACACAGTCGCGAGGCCCGGTGGTGCCTGGCCAGCAGCAACCATGGCTGCGACAGCTGTCTTCACCTCCTCGCGGACCTTGCTCGCCAGCAATTTTCCGTCCATCAAAACGGCACTCACATTTCCTCCTTAACTTGGCCGACTCCGGTGTCAGGCAAAGACCACTGTCGAGTTGTTGAGACGCAGGACGCGGTCTTCGCAGTGCCAAAGTACGGCTCGACTCAGTACAGATCGTTCAACGTCTGCGCCTCGCCGCTCCAACGAAGCGGCAGTCTCGTGGTGGCTTACCCGCGCGACGTCTTGTTCGATGATGGGACCCTCATCCAAGTCTTCCGTGACGTAGTGCGCGGTTGCACCAATGAGTTTCACGCCCCTTGTTTTGGCCTGAAGGTATGGGCTGGCCCCCCACAAAAGCCGGCAGGAACGAGTGGTGGATATTAATCACAGGGCAGTCCAGCTGCTCCAGGAAGTCACTCGAAAGAATTTGCATATACCGGGCGAGCACTACGAGGTCGAAATTTCCGCGCAGAAGCTGAAGTTGTTGGGCTTCCGCCTCGGCCTTGTTTGCCTTGTTGATCGGGATGTGAACGAACGGCACGCCGAAGGACCTGACTTCCGGGGGCGAGATCAGCGTGATTGGAAATCACCAATCCGATGTCCACTGGCAGCTCACCGCGCCGGGCTCGCCACAGGAGGTCAAGGAGGCAGTGGTCGTATCGGGAGACCATGATTGCGACCCTTTTGGGGGTCGTCGCGTCGCTCAGGGACCATTCGGTCATGCCGAATGTTTCGGCAATATCAGCGGCGAAACTGGCAGTCATTTCGTCCAGGTGCCTGCGAGGTCCTTGCGATGAAAGACCATTCTGAGGAAGAAGTGGCCGCTTTCAGGGTCTGTTGTCGACTGATCTGACTCGACAATGTTTGCCTCGTGCTTGGCCAGGAAAGCTGAGATGGCGGCAATAATCCCCCGGCCTGTCCGCGCACTGGACGATGAGCCGGCCAAGCTCGGCCTTGGCAAGGGTTTCAGACGGGTGTGGTCTCGACAACTTTGTCGTGATCATCGTGAACTCCAATTGACTGTTGCTTCATTGGTGACGTGCGGATCAACGCCTCCGTGTTCAAAGCTAAGCATTTACAACTCTGAGCAATCGCCCTGCTTTTCCACTGGACATTTGGAGTCCTCCCCATGGGTATTCGCGCCTCGGGCCACAGGTAGGCCTAGCTGAGCGCGAGTACCGGGGAATAGTGCTGGTTCGCTGCCTGTCTTTAGGGGGGGGTGCGGGAATTTACCCATCATCGCCGCCTGCTTGCCTTGGTCTTGAGGTTGATTTGATCTTCCGCAGGTCTGCCCCCCCGCGGGAGAATTCCTAATTCCCCCCCTCCCCCCCCTTGTGTCAACACCCCCCCCTTGGCCAACAGGGCGCGGCCGGTGTCAACGGGGCACGATGCTGGAGTTGTCCGGTTAGAACACACTCAAGCAGCGTCGCCATTGGAGAAAACGCATGACAGACCCAGCACCATTTCGGGCTTTTAAAGCCATCCAGCCGCTCGAGTACCCGTCGATCATGGGATCGCCCGAGTATTCCGGCTGGCAGGACGAGCAGCTCTCGTGGAAGGAGGGCGTATACATAGGGGACTGGTCCTTCGTCCCACAGATCCGCATCACGGGGCCAGACGCCCTCCAACTCTTCAAGGATCTCTCGGTAAACTCGTTCGAAATCTTTCCCGTCGGCAAAGCCAAGCACTGCATCATGTGCAACGAAGACGGAAAGGTTATCTCGGAAGGGATCCTGCTGCGCCACGGCGACGACGATTTCGAGTATGAATGCGGAACGCCGCAATGGGTCTACTACAAACTGAAGACCGGCGGGTATGACGTTGACGTCCAGTTCCCTGTTACCCACAAACTTCAGGTATCCGGGCCGAAGTCCCTGGCCCTGCTCGAAGAACTGACGGGTTCCAGCCTGCGCGACATCCGATTCATGACAACCAAGACCGTCACCATCAATGGCCTCGAAGTGTCCCTGCTGCGCCAGGGTATGGCCGGCGAGATCGGCTTCGAGCTGCACGGTCCCATCCAAAACCATCCCGCCATCTACGGTGCGGTGTTGGAGGCAGGCCAGAAGTACGGGATCCGCCGGCTCGGGCGCCGCACAGTCCAGATCAACCACCTCGAAGCATCGTTCCCGACGGGGGGGGCATTCACTTCATGAATGCGTTGTCCGATGACACGAAAGCTGACTACCGCAGATTCATGGATGAGAACCTTCCGCCGGAGTGGGAGCCGACACCCTTTGCCGGGCCTATGCGCTACAACTTCGCGACATCTTTCACGGGAAGTTGGGACGGAGGCGCTATCGAGGATCTCTATCGCAGCCCGGTTGAGATGGGGGGTGGGGGGGAAGAGCATCAAATTCGACCATGAGTTCATCGGGAGCGCGGCACTTAAGGAGGAACTAGCCAACCCGCGGCGTGCAGTCGTTACCCTCGAATTCAACAGTGAGGACCTTGTCGACATTTACGCCTCCCTCTTCAAGGACGGCTCGGCCTATCACCTCTTCGAGATCCCCCACGCCCCCTGGGTCACGTGCTGGACCGACCAGATCGTGGTCGATGGTGAGACCGTGGGGCATTCGACCCACCCGGGGGGGTTCAGCTTCTACTTCCGTCGCGGGCTCGCCCTGAGCTTCATCGACGTCGCCTACAGCGAACCCGGAACCGAGGTCAGCGTCCTGTGGGGCAATCCGGGAGAACCGCAGGCGCTCATCCGCGCCACGGTCCAGCCGGCCCCCCCCTACAAGCAGGACACCCGGCGCAAAGATCTCTCCCAGATCAAGATCTAATCCTAAACATCCTGGCCGCTGCAGCCAGCAGCAGCAGCCCGGGAACGCAACCAGCTGGCACCGGGATGGGCTCGT